>CAYRLT010000286.1:0-14935 GCA_964425095.1 uncultured Luteolibacter sp. | reverse complement strand
ACAATTGCTTTGCGTATCTGGCCATGCGGGAAGCTTCCCTCCCTGCGGCCAACTGGTAAATCAAAAAATCTCTTAAGTGGCCAGTATTGGCCGGACCGCCCGGAGGATCGGTCCCTGCCTGGGCAGGGACGCGTTTCCGACGCGTCCGGTGAATGGTGTGGGTATGAGGGAGAATCAAATTTCGGAGTCGTCCAGCCAGCGGAAGTTCGTGATCTGGAACTTCCTGCCAAAGCGGCGGTTGGTGGTATTGAGTGCGCTGTTGTCGGAAAACACCCCGCCCTCGGTCATCAGGCGCGCGGGGACTTCAGGAGTGTTGCTTTCGTCACAATACTCGGGAACCCGCTGGACGAGCGCCTCGCACCAGGCGCGGGCGATGATGTTGCCGCTTGCGTCGAGCGAGTCGCCGTAGGCGCGGATGCGGAAGGTGTCGTCGCGCACGGAGAGGGTGTTGGCGATGGGCCGGAGCAGATCGGACTGGATGACGTATCCCGGGATGCCGGCGAAACGAGAACCGACGGCGGCCTCGGGGGTTTGAAAAGAGGTGGTGCCGAGATCGGTTGCCCTGAGCATGTGGTCGGGATTGCTTTTGAACGGATAATTGATGGAGCCGGCCTGGGGGTTTGCGTCATCGTAGTCGATCGCGGATTGCAGGGCGCCCATGGTGCCGAGGGCATCGTCCGCGAGGCGGCGGTTGATGAATTCCGAGAAGTTGAGGAACGGGCCGCGCCGTTTCACCTGCTTCACGCATTCCTCGGCGAGTTTTTTCAACTGGGCGTCATCGAGGAAGCGCACGCCGGACCAGGCCGACATGCCGTCGTCGCGGGTGACACCGAATTCTGGATCGTCACCTTCCTGGTCGGTGGTTTCGACGCCGAAGCGGGAAAGAGCGATGCGCTTGCCGTCCGGAATCGCCACCGGTTTCAAGGCACCGTCCTTGTCGCGATAGACCACCTGCCGCTCGCGGATCCCGGCAAACAGCGCGTGCCATGCGGCCACCGAGGTGCTGTTGACGTTGAAAATGCCATCCACCATCAGGTGGGCGGCGGCTTTGAGATAGCCGTCGGTGGCTTTCAGCTCCGTCTTGATCGCAGCCGTGGTCTTTCCAGCGCCGTGATAGAGGTAGCGGCTGTTGGCCAACTCCTTGCTGTTGACGAGCTTGTCGAGATTTTCATCCAGACTGACGTTGACCGCCTCGCTGGGGCGCGTCTGGTCCGCCAACGACGAGACGAAATAATCGTCCCACAACGCATCGTTGAGCAGCAGGACATGATCCCAGTAATCGCAGTAGGCTTTGGTGTTGATCGGGGTGTAACCTGTAGCGGGATTGTATCGATCATTGATGTCCATGCTGATGGAATTGTCCAAGAACTGATAAACATCGGTGCGGGGGATCATCGGATGCAGGAATGAATTGCCGATCCCTGGGCCGGTGATGCCGCTCTGATAGGCCGATGCCTTGGTTTGGGCACGATAAAGAGACGCCCCGATGGTGCTCGAACTATTTAGGCCCATTTTCCAATCCGGGTTGAGGGTGGTGAGATTCACCCAGCCGGGATCGATGGCCATCGCTCCAAAGCCGCCGAGGCTGCCGATGGGGGCGGACGGAAGCTCCAGGCTGGAAACGGCGGTGACGCGTTCGCGCAATCCCATGATCGCGCTTTCCCCAACATGTTGGATGATATCGTCCACATCTTTTCCGGCTCCGAGAAGGGGTCCGAAGCGCAGTTCGAAGGGGGAATCGATGCGTTGCGTGTGCCCGACTGTTGCGCTCGTTGGCGATGCGCACCTCGGGCCCGCAGAGAGTGGCGGCCCATTGCGACCACTCGCCGGTGTAATCGTGACCGTGGCCGCCGCGGCGCGTGAACGCGGAGTGGCTCGACATCATCGCGAAATACTTCGCCTTGTGCTGTTCGCCTAACAGTTTCATGGCAAACGCGACCCCGGTGTTCTTGCCGTTGCTGTCATCGGAAGGGGCGGCGCCGTGGTCGCCATACGGAATGCAGCCCTGATCGGTATAGGAGCCGAAGAAACGCCGGGCCCGTTCCACTGCAGCATCGATCTCGGGGTCCTTGATGCCGAGCTTCTGGGCCAGGGCGACCAGGAAGAAACAACGGTTGCCAGCGGCATTGAGCGCGCCGTATCCGGGGTTCATCTGGTGCAGTTGGCCGCCATTAAACTGCGGAAAGGCGAAGGTGTGCCCCCAGCTGCCCAGCCAGCTCTGGCCCATGGCGACCTCGACCGCATGCTTTTTCAACGCAGGCAGCACGTAATCATCCCCAGTGGCATCGTAGTAGAGCGCGCAGTCGAGCCCGACGAATCCCTTGTGCCAGCTTAGATATCCTTGACCCTTGCCGTTCGGCTTGAACATCTCGCCGATCGGTTCAGTAGGCGGTTTCCATGGGGAATGCTGACCGCGCACCCAGTCATACACCAACTTGCGGTGCTCGGGTTTGCCGGACGCCACCAGCGCGACCGCCTCAATCATACCGCCGCGCCCGGTTCCTTTCGGATTCTTGGGATCCACTACAAATTTCTTCTCCAAAACCCGCCACGCCTCCTCGAGGATGAGTTTGGTTTTCGGGCAATCATAGGGTGCGGTGTCGGCATAGGCCGGCATCGTCCGCAGCGTCAGGTCGATTTCCATGACGACCGGGTCGATGGGGAATTCCTTGTAGTTCTCTTGCTTGACTTCCTCGGTCCGCTCTTTTTCGGGTTTCCACTCATAGAGCGAGGTGTCGTTTTCCACCTCGGAAATCAGGGTTTCGATATCGACCGCCGCGATGTCTTTCTTGGCGTTCCGTTTGGGCAGATTGCGGTCGCGCCAGACAATGAAGCTGATTTTGCCACCGTTTTCCGGCAGTTCGGCCGCCATGATCGCTTTGCCGATGTGCATGCCCATATGCTCGCCCGCAACGAATTTTTTCCCGTTCATGCCGATGAGCACATCGCCGGGCAGGAATTTGCCCTCGGCAGGCGAGCCTTTGTAAATCCTCCTGACCAGGATCTGGTCGCCTTGGAATTTTTTACCCGTAACTTGTCCGCCGATCCCGGTAGTCCCGTAAAACCACACAGGAGGAGCGCCTTTGCCTCTTGGAAGCGTGCCTCCCTTGGTCAGATCTGGAAGTTTTTTCGGGCGCTCCTTTTCCTCGGCCTCCGTGAAGTCGCCGGCTTTCGCCAAGGCCTCCATTTCCACGGCGGTCAGGGTGCGTTCCTCGGCAGAGGACGGCAACCAGGTGGCGGCCAGCAGCAAGAAACAGCAAATGCATGCCTTCCCGACACGCCTGGGGAGAGTGTTGTGTTGAGTTTGTGTCATGATGAGGCAGGTTGGTGATTGTGGATTGTAGAGCTTGCGACCGATGGGCTAACACGGACGGGAAGAAATGGCTTTTTCATTGGCATCGACGGTCGCAGATTGCCTACGGCCAATCGGATTGCGCTTTGCGGATTTGTAGTGTCGATAGCACTCTCATTGGTTTGCCGCGACAAGCGTTTCATTCGCCCCGAAAACTGGGAAGCTGGTGGGAAGTCCTAGATTTGCCACGGGGCGCGCATGGGTTGGTGGATCAGAGTGTTCGCCGCCTCGTCATCGAACTTCAGGGTCTTCGAATCGAACTTGAGGCTCTTGTTCAGGCGGTGGGCGGTGATGGCCATGTTGATCATGGTGCACGACCAGAAACCATTCTGCTCGTTGAGGGCGAACTTCTTGCGCTCACGCACGCATTCGTGCCAGTTGGTGTTCTGCACGGGCGGTTCCGGCAGACCCTTGAGCTTGTTGAGCAGGTCGGGAATGTCGGAGGCCATGCGGGTCATGAGTTTGCCCTTGGGGCCCTCGATGTAGGCGGCATTCTTGTCCTTGTTCTCGCCGTCGAGGATGACCTTGCAGCCGTCGGCGTAAGTGAACTCGATGCGGCGCCAGACGCCGACAGCATCCTTGTCCTGAGGGTCGGCATCGATTTCCACCGAGATCGGGGCCTGGCCGTCCTTGCCGAGGATATACTGCACCGGATCGAGGTAGTGCATGCCCATGTCGCCAAGGCCGCCGCCATCATAGTCCCAGTATCCACGAAACTTGCCATGCACGCGTTGGGAATTGTAAGGCTTCTTCGGAGCCGGGCCGAGCCACATGTCGTAATCCAGTTCCGGCGGGACGGGTTCCGTCGGGAGCCCTGGAGTGCCTTTCCACTGATTGAGTTTCCAATCGAATCCGGTGTGGCCGGACACCGTGATCTTGAGCGGCCAGCCGAGCATGTCGTTCATCACCGCCTTGCGGATCAGTGGAACCGGCGCTTTCATGCCGTAGAAGCTGCCATTAAAACGGAACCAGGTGTTGATGCGGAAGATGCGGTTGTGTTCCTCCACCGCCTTCACCATGGCGAGGCCTTCGCCGATGGTGCGGCTCATCGGCTTCTCGCAAAACACATCCTTACCCGCCTTGGCCGCCGCCACGGCCATGTAACCGTGCCAGTGCGGTGGAGTGGCGATGTGGACGATGTCGATGTCCTTGCGAGCGATCAACTCGCGGAAATCACGGAAGGGAGTGACGTCTTGGTTACCCTTCTCCTTGGCGCCCTTCATTCTGCGCTCCAGGTGCGCTGAATCGACGTCACAGAGTGCCAGCAGCTTGCCGGGCATGGTGAGGTGGCTGCCGCTGATGAATCCGCAGCCGATAATGCCGTGGGTGAGCGTTTCCGATGGCGGGGTCTTGCCGCCTTTTCCCAAAACGCGGCTAGGCACGATCTGGATCGTCGCCAGCGCGGCGAGGGTCTTGAGAGTTTGGCGGCGGGTCGTCATCTTGAGTGGGTGGTCTTGCATTGGGATGTTCTGGTTGTGTGGATGGCCATGCCATCAAGAGTCTTACCTCCAATTAATGGTTACTTATCATGAAGCGCCAAACAGCCTACTACGGAGAAATTGCCGTTCAATCAATTTGAACGCCGCAGGCCGTCATTTTTAATGACAGCTTTGGATCTGTCCTTCGGCCGTCTTAAAGAGACGATACGGTCGTTGACCATCTGCAATTCGAAGTAAGATAAGGCCGGTATCTTCTCATTACCAGCGTGCTCCCACCAAACCTGTAGCCCAGTTTTAGTTCCCCCAGCGGAAGACGACAGCGCTTTGAGATGGGTGGACCACTGACAGACTGCCGAGCCCGGTCCACCGGAAATACTTGTTTCCGCCGGGCTACAGGCGGGGGTTCGGGGGGGCCAGGGACCCAACCCCAAGCGATCCCGCACATCCTCAGGCCAATAGCGAAGGCGCAGACGATCACAATGATTCAAACAGTTGTTCGAATGCGGCTTGCTGTCACTCAAAGGAAATATCGCAACAAGCGGGGCACCCTGCGGGAAATAAACAGCTGCAGGGACGAACCGAGGCTTCCCGCCGTTCCCTTTGCCGGTGCGTGGCCGGCATCCACGAAAGGGGTGGTTGAGCCATAGGAGGTGAACTCTCTCCTCCTTCACTTGCTCGCGTGCCTGGGTGACGGCCTGAGCGAACTCAGAGGAGGCTTGTCGCCACACCCAGACCGCAAATCCGTGAAACTCCTGCCGCAGACGCCGCCTCATCGAAGGTGTAGCCTTCCGCGAGCTTTGCTGTGACCGTTCGATGCCGCCAGTTGAATTCCATGGGTGGGGGGTTACTCCAAAGACTTCTTTCCGTCCACTTCGCAGAGGCGGGTACGGGGACTGTGTCAAGCAGGCAGGAAAATCCGTTGCCTTTTTATTGCCCGTATGCGACGCAAACAAGCGCGTTTAGATGCATCACCGCCAAATTCTCCAACATTCCAAATCCTCTCTAAGTGCTTGATTTACAAGGGACTTAGCTGGAGGCGGAGGTGGGAATCGAACCCACGCATAACGGTTTTGCAAACCATTGCCTTACCACTTGGCTACTCCGCCGTGCGCATGGCGCGGGGGGAGTTGATTATGCGCTGGTGCCGCGGGTGTCAATGCCCGGATTTCGCAAAATTTTAATGGAATTGTTCGATCGCAGAGCGTTGTGGAGATTTTAACGCAAATTTATTGCATTTGGATAAATTCGGCATCAATTTCCCTGCGTGAAGCAATTTGTCCGGATATGGATCGGTTTTGTGTTTGGGATTTGCATGGCGGGAGCAGCGCCCTTGCAGGTGTCGGCGTTGCATCCATTGATGGCGGATTTGGCGCGCCAGGTGGGCGGCGATCGGGTGCGGGTTTTTGATTTGGTGGGTGAAGGCGGAAATCCACACCGATTCGAGCCACGGCCTGCGGACATGTCGAAGATGCGGGATTCGGCGCTCGTGTTGGCGGCGGGAAAAAACATGGAGTCTTATCTAGGACGGCTGCGGGAATCACTGGCGGGGCTGACGATTCTTGAGGTCGGACGCACAATCCCCTCGCTGACGGTAGGGAAGGATGCGGTGTATTCATGTTGCCCAAATCATGGGTCGGGATCGTTGGATCCACATTGGTGGCATAGCATATCCAACATGTCGCGGGCGGCACGGGTGGTGGCGACTGCGTTGGCGGAAAAAGATCCGGACGGCAAGGCGATCTATCAGACGAATGCCAGTGCCTATGGCAAACGACTGGATGAATTGAAGCGCTGGGCGAAATCCGAGTTGGCCAAGGTGCCTCGGGGTCAGCGGAAACTGGTGACCGCTCACAATGCCTTCGCGTATTTCGCACATGAGTTTGGTTTTCAAGTGATCGCAGTGGCGGGATTGAATCAGGAACAAGACACCGCGCCACAGGAATTGGCGGCGACGATCGAGGCGGTGCGCAAATCGGGTGTGGGCGCCGTATTTCCAGAACACGGCGCTAGCCAAAAATCCCTAGAGCCGATCTCCAAAGCCACCGGCGCGAAAATCGCGCCGCCCTTGATTGCGGATTGCAATGGCCACGGTAAGAGCTCGGGCTTTGAGGGCATGATCCGCCAGAATGTGACGTCCATCACCCAAGCTCTCGCCGCCCCATGAATCTACCGAAAATCCTGACATCCCCGCTGAGCGCCACTGCGGGAGTCATCACTGGATTGGCCTTGTTGGCGATCCCTATCCGGCAACTCACTTCGGCTCCGCCGGTGCCGGTGCCGACGGCGAACTTGGCCACGACATCGGAAATGGTACATACATGGTTGAAGTTGAAGATTCTAACACCCGCGCAGTCCGTAACGCTCAGCAATCCAGCTGGCGATGTCATTTGGAAACTTGCGGAAACGCCCGCTGGCGATGTGGAAACTGACATTGAATTGCAACTCGTTGAAGGCACGCTGGATCTGACGCTGCGTGTCGAGTTTGGCGATCAAGCGGACGAGACCGCCGTGTTTCTCACCCTGCTTCCGGACGGGCTCGAAGAGCAAACCCGCCATGCGATTGGCAGCGGGAGCGTCGAAGAGTCCCTGCATTTTTCTTGGCCCATTCACTGAACATTATTTCTCATGATATCTTCCCACGAATGCTGCGCCCATCATCTGCACCACCACGAATTGCGGGTGGAGGATTTGCGCGTGAGTTACCGCGATGTGCTCGCACTCGATGGTGTGTCATTTGCCACATCGTGTGGCTCATGCGTCGCCTTGATTGGGCCGAATGGCGCGGGGAAAAGCACTTTGCTCAAGGCCATCGCCGGCTTGCTGGCACCGGATGACGGCAGGATCTTTTGGCGCGGCACGCGGGTGAGCCGGTGGAGCCGCGAAATCGCCTACTTGCCGCAGCGCGAGGATGTCGATTGGCAATTCCCGATCACCGTGCGTGGGGTGGTGGCGATGGGACGCTACCCGCAAACCGGATGGTGGCGGCCATTTTCCAAAACCGACGATGCGGCGATTTCGCGGGCGCTGGAGGCGATGGACTTGGATGCCCTGCAAAACCGCCAAATCAGCGAGTTGAGCGGCGGCCAACAACAACGGGTTTTCCTCGCCCGCGCATTGGCCCAGGAAGCTCACGCGCTTTTGCTAGATGAACCATTCAGCGGCTTGGACCGCACATCGAAGGCGGCACTCGCGGCCTTGTTGCGCACGCTGGCCCGTGAAGGAAGATTGGTGATCGCCTCGCATCACGATCTGGAAACAGTGAAAGATATTTACGATGAGGTGTTACTCCTCAAGCGCCGGACCATCGCCTTCGGACCGGTGAACGAGGTATTCACGGAGGAAAACCTGCAAGCATCCTTCGGCCCGATGGAAAAAAATGGAAAGGGGGCCGCATGATCGATTGGTTGTTGGAACCGCTGCAACATTCGTTCAACCAACGCGCCTTGGTGGCCGCGTTGCTGATCGGACTGACGAATGGTTATGCCAGTGCTTTTGTGGTGTTGAAAAAATCCGCGCTAAAAGTCGGGTCGCTTTCGCATGCGCTGTTGCCAGGCATCGCCGTGGCCATCATGTTGGTGGGCCTGCACGATTGGAGCGCGTTTCTCGGTGCATTGATCGCCGCATTGCTCATCGGCCTTGGCTCGTTGGCGGTTTCACGCGGCTCGCGCCTCGACCAGGAATCCGCGCTGGCGATTCTCTACACATCGGCTTTCAGCGGCGGGATCATTCTGCTCCGCCGGATGAACGTGACGCAGCAAATGGAGGATTGGTTGTTTGGCAATATCATGGGTCTGCGCGATAGCGACCTGTGGATGAATTACTGGATTTCGTTTGGAGCACTCGCGATTCTGACCGCTTTGCATCGGCCCTTATTGATGACGCTTTTTGATGCAGAAGTGGCAGCGACGCTTGGCGTGCCGGTGCGAGCGCTCAACTATTTATTGCTCGCAGTGTTGATCGTAGTGCTGATTTCCTCGCTGCAAGCGGTCGGCTGCATGTTGGCGATCGGCTTACTGGTCACCCCGGCGGCGACGGTTTATTTACTCACCGACTCAACCGGAAAGTTGTTCTGGGGAGGTGCATTGTTAGGAAGCGGAGCATCGGCGTTTGCGGTGCTTGCCGGTTGGTGGCTCAATATTGAGCAGGGGCCGGCGATCGTGTTGGTACTCGGCGCGGTATTCTTGATCGCATTTCTTTTTGGTCCAAAATACGGGCTACTGCGCAAGTTGCGCAAAACTTCTCACTCTGAATCCATCTCATGAAAAACATACTACCTATTATATCATTCGTGGCCCTGCCATTACTCGGCCATGCACAGGGATCCGATGCTTGGGAACGCTTCAACGATTGGGGCATCGGCGGGATTTTATTTCCGAATCTCCATCTTCACGGGGTGGGCGGTTTCACTGGCGGAGAGCCGGGAGAATTGGCGAGCGGCAGCCATGATTCGCAGCGCGAGGAGTTTTCGGCGCAGGCAGTGGAGCCTGGCGTTTCGTTGCGAACGAAATATTTGGAGGGTTTTGCGAACTATCTTTTTTTTCAAGATGCCGATGGAAATTGGGATGGCGAACTGGAAGAAGCCTTTGGTAAAATTGTCAATATTCCCGGCGGATTCGAGTTAAAGGGTGGTCAATACCTTTCACGCTTCGGCGCACTCAATGACAAGCATTTGCATGCCTGGGATTTTGTGGACTCGGAGATGACGCTCAGTCGTTTCCTCGGTGAGGACGGGTTGCTGCTTCAAGGAGCGGAGCTGAGTTGGACGTTACCATTGGGGATGGACCCTGGTTTCGTTAGTGTTGCTTCGTTGGGTTACGGCAATGCCCGGGCCCATGCTCACGAAGCCGGTCATGAGCATGGTGCGGAAGAAACTCCGCATGAAGGGGACGAAAGCGCTCTAGCGGATGATGTTTGGACGGCGCGCCTGATGGGCCGCTATCGCTTTGATGATTTTCACTCGATCACGGCGGGAACTTCATGGGCGGGCGGAACCAATGGCTTTGGCCGCGATGGCAAGGTTTTCGGCCTGGATGCAGAATACCTCTGGCGGGAAAATGGCATGGAACACGGTGGTCGCGCGCTTCGCTGGCGGAATGAATTCCTGTGGCGCGATGTGGATGCTTACACCTATCACGAGGATGACGATGAAACCTTCAGCGGAAATTATGAGGAGTTCGGGTTTTATTCGCATGTGATCTATACCTGGAACGCCAAGCTCGATACGGGCTTGCGACTTGGCTGGGTGGAGGGGGTCGATGATTTCGGGCAGGATGAGCGTTTCCGCGTCTCGCCAGCGGCTACTTGGTGGCTTGATGACGCGCGGAGGATCGGTTTGCGGACGCAATACAACTTCGATTCTATCGCCAGCCAGGATGACGAGCACTCGGTATGGTTTCAGCTCAATATCGCTTTAGGCAGTTCGGAAGAGGTGCGCTGACGAGGTGCTCGACAAGCGGCCCGGCGCTGGCTCAAATCGCCGCGAGTGAAACGATTTTTCCAATCTGAGATCGGCGCGGCGGTGATTTGGGTGCTTGGCGCCTTGTGCATGACTGCGGTGATTTCGCCGTGGGTGTATCAAGCGGGCAAACAACTCGCGGCCACGGCGGCAGTCTCTGATCTTCCGGGGGCTGTTGAATGGTTGGCGGCCGCGTGCGGGCGCTCGAAATTCAGCCGATTTTTCGATCGTTCGTTGTTGTTATGCGCCTTGCTCGGTTTGCCATTTTTGCTGCGGCGGATCCGGAAGTTGCGGGCGGGTGCGACGGGTGAGGAGAGTCCCCTGATCAAAGTTTCCTGGCAATTGGCGGCGGCCCAGATTTTGACCGGCTGCGTGATTGCCGGCGGCTTGTTGTGGGCGCTCGGCGGAATCCTCGAGGCGGTGGGGTTTTACAGCCTGAAAAGCAATCCCCCGACATTTCTCAAATTGCTCCCGAAAATCCTGATTCCGGCGGTGGTGACGTCGTTGCTTGAAGAATGGTTGTTTCGTGGCGTGTTACTGGGTCTGTGGCTGCGCTTCGCCCGCCCGGTGGCGGCGTGCATCGGCATTTCATTGTTATTCGCCTTCCTGCATTTTTTAAAACCGCCAGATGGCGCCGTGATCGCGAACCCGGAGCATCCGCTTGCGGGTTTCGAGTTGCTTGGGAAAATCCTGCTGCATTTCACCGATCCGATGTTTTTCATCACGGATTTCGCGACCTTGTTAGCAATCGGACTGATCCTTGCGTGGGCGCGCGTGCGCACCGGGGCGCTGTGGTTTTCCCTCGGCCTGCATGCCGGATGGATCCTATCGTTCAAGGCTTTCAATATTCTCTACAAACAAGTGCCTGAGCATTTTCTCAGCCCGTGGGGTGTGGGTGACAATCTGCGCTCCGGTCTCTTGCCGCTCGTCACGCTCGGCCTGACGGCGGTAGTTTGCCACTTCGCGCTGAAACGGTTCTCCGTCAGCCGCGCATCACGGTGACGACGATTACCTTTTTGAAGCCGGCACGGCGGAGAATTCCGGCGCACTCGTGGACGGTGGAGCCGGTGGTGAGAACGTCATCGACGAGCACCGCTCCGGCGGACGAGGATTTTTCGATCCAGCGTTTGCCATTGCGGCTGACGCAAAACGCGCCGCGGAGGTTTTCCATGCGTTGTTTCCGGCTGAGCAGCGTCTGGGTTTCTGTTTGGCGTGTCCGACGCAGGCCGTTGAGCACAGGTAAGCCGATGTGGGAGGAAAGTGCGCGGGCGATTTCCGCCGCTTGATTGAAATGGCGGTGGCGCAGGCGTTTGCGGTGCAACGGCACAGGCACCAGCGGCCAATGGCCTACGAGCGCGGCAAGCAATCGAGGATCGGAGAACGCCTCGCTGGCGAGCCGACCGAGTTCGCCCGCAAGATGGATTTCCCGGCCGTATTTCAATCGGTGGATCATATCGAGCGTTCGCTCGTCGCGAAGCATCACCGGCCGTGCAAACTCGAAGGCGAATTTCAATTTGCTACAATTCGGACAGGCGAAGGTGTCATCGATTTCCCCCTGAAACATCTCGCCACACGATTGACAAAAGGGCTCGACCACGCGCGGCAAATCCTCGCCGCAGTCCTCGCAAAGCGCGCGACCGTCCTTGAGTCCGACGTTGCAGACCGCGCAATACGACGGGTAAAGCAGATCGAGCATGCGGGCGGCGGTCCGCTTCCAACGCGGGAATTTAGGCAAGGCGGATAATTTAATCATCACGATTGGGGCATTCCCTTCTGCATTGTCATTATTCTGCCAAGGCCCCGGGCCTTTGGAAAGCCCGGTATCGCCAATTCTGAGGGCCAATTCTGAAGGATTGCCGCCGCCCGCCTCTTCCGCTAAAATCCCCCCATGATCCGCACCGAACCGGTTGGAAATATCCGCTGCCAATGGGGAGAAGGCCCGATCTGGTGGCACGACGCCCTGTATTTTGTCGATATCGAGGGCCAACGCGTCCACCGCTACGATCCGGCCGACGGCAGCGAAAAATCTTGGGATGTCGGCCAACGCGTCGGAACCGTCGTCCCCCGCCTAAGCGGTGGTTTGGTCATCGCCGGGGATCACGGATTTCTGTTTCTCGATGAGGAAACCGGCGCGCTCACCCCGATCGCGGACCCGGAGCACGACAAACCCGACAATCGTTTCAACGATGGCAAATGTGCGCCCGACGGTCGGTTTTTCGCTGGAACTATCAGCCTCACTAAAAAAACCGGCGACGCCAAACTCTACCGCCTTGATCCCGATCTAACCGTCCATGAAGCCTTCGGCCCGGTCACCAATTCCAACGGCATCGCTTGGTCCGCCGATGGCAAAACCACCTATTACATCGACACTCCGCGCAAGGAGGTGCTGGCCTTCGATTACGAAAACGGCCATCTGCGCAATCTCCGCGGCGTGATTTCCACCGGCCACATCGAAGCCTCACCCGATGGCATGACAATCGATGCCGACGGTAACCTGTGGATCGCCTTTTGCCACGGTGGCTGCGTTTCCTGTTTCAATCCAAAAACCGGCGATGAACTTCATCGCATCGCCCTGCCTTGCTTGGAAACCACCGCCTGCGCCTTTGGCGGCCCGGATCTCGCCGACCTGTTCGTCACCACCGGCGTCCACAAAACCGCCAAGGAAGAACATGCCGGACGGCTTTTCGTCATCCGCGGACTCAAGGCCAAAGGCCAGCCGGCAAACGCCTTTGAAGGCTAAAAAGCGCGCACTTGCCACAAAACTGGATGGCCAAATCCGCTGCCACGCCATGCCTTCCCGGCGTGCTCTTTGATCTTCGCTGAAAAGCTCACCATTTCCGCTTGCCACCGTATGGGGCAGGCCTCACAAAAGCCGCCGCCCGACAGGTGGGGTAGCGAAGTCCGTCATCCCCTCCCGTTCGGTGACACAATCCTTATTCGCCAGCTCACATGGACAGCATCTCATCCCGTATTGCCAAGGTTTCCCCATCTCTCACACTGGCCGTCACCGCACAGGCCAAAGCCATGATCGCCAAGGGCGAAGAGGTTTACGCCCTCGCCGGCGGAGAACCCGAAGTGGACACCCCGACTTTCATCAAGGAAGCCGCCATCGAGGCCCTTCTTGCCGGAAAAACCAAATACACCCCCTCAGGTGGTATCCCTGAACTGCGCGAAGCGCTTTCTGCCAAGTTCCTCAAGGACAACAATCTCACCTACGCCGCCAACCAAATCTGCGTGACCGGCGGAGCCAAAATGGCTTGCTTCAATGCCATTCTCGCCGTGATCGAAGAGGGCGACGAGGTCATCATCCCAACGCCATTCTGGGTCTCATATCCTGAAATGGTCCGCCTCGCCGGTGGTGTACCCGTGATGGTGGACACCAAGGAATCCACCGGTTGGAAAATGACTCCCGAGCAATTCGAGGAAGCCATGACCCCGGCCACCAAGATGGTCATCATCAACTCACCCGGCAATCCAACCGGTGCCGTCTACACCGCCGATGAACTCCGCGCCCTCGGCGAAATCGCACTCGAAGAAGACATCGTCATCCTTTCCGACGAAATCTACGAAAAGCTCGTTTACGGCGAGGCCAAGCACGTTTCCATCGCCTCCCTCAGCGAGGATCTCTACAACCTCACCATCACCGTGAACGGCTTCTCCAAGGCTTACTCGATGACCGGTTGGCGCCTCGGCTACACCGCCGCCCCCAAAGCGCTGGCGGATGCGATCGACAAGATCCAGAACCACACGATTTCCAACGCCAACACCTTCGCACAATACGGTGCGCTCGCCGCACTTCAGGGCGATCAATCGTTCATCGAAGACTTGCGCGGCGAATACGACGTCAAGCGCCAGTTCATGTTCGCCCGCCTCAAAGCGATCCCGAACATCCGGGTGGTCGAGCCACAAGGTGCGTTCTATTTCTTCGTTTACACCGGCAACATGGGCCTGAAGTCGCTGAATCTCTGCGACAAACTCTTGTCCCGCTACAAAGTCGCGGCCGTGCCGGGCGTGGCCTTCGGCTATGACGAAGGCATCCGCCTCAGCTATTGCACGACCTTGGACGTGCTCAACGAGGGACTCACCCGCTTCGAGCAATTCTGCCGCGAGCATTGATTTCCCGAAATCTCCCGAAAACCGCCGCCAGGTTCGCCTCGCGGCGGTTTTTTGTATATCACCATGCCGGTTTTAACGGCTTGAACGAATGACGATGCAAATTTAAAATCACTGCAGGTCCCGAACATGACAACAGACGTTTCGTTAGAAACGTCTGTTGTCGGGAATCAATTGAAGCGGTGTCATTCCACCGCAGTCTGTGAGCGATCTCAGCCTTCCTTGCCGTGGACTTCCACTTCGATGTAGTGGTTCATCTCGTTGGAGGTGTTGCCATTGCTGTAAAGGCGGACGTAGCGGCCCTTGCTGCCCTTGCCATCGGCGAGCCAGCCGAAGCGGGACTCGACGTAGGGACTGTCGGAGCCTTTGCCCATTTTCGCGGATTCGTCGTAGTCGTTGTTATAGATCGTAGTGACGCCGGTCTTGAACGTGGCATCATCGGAGACTTGGATGATCACATCATGGTAGGCGCGTTTCTGCGAGTGGAAGTGCCAGAGCCAAATGGCCGAAACGGTCGAAGATTTTTCGAGATCGATCTGCACCCACTGGAGTCCGTCGAGGAGTTCGACGAAATAA
>CAYRLT010000285.1:0-8182 GCA_964425095.1 uncultured Luteolibacter sp. | reverse complement strand
CGAGGTTGCCCGTGCCGCTTACGAAACCGAGGTGGAGCAAACCGAGGGCCGCCTTGCTGCCATGCGCGCCCGCCTCGATGGTGCCCGCTCACGCCGACAATCTATCGACGCGAATGTCGTGCCGCTCGTTGACCGACAGATCGACGATGCCCGCCAACTGGTTGAAATCGGCGAAGGCGGCAGCCTTGTGCTGTTGGAAAGCCTCGTTCGCGCCCACGAAGCCAAGCTCGACCTTATCGAGGCCCGTCTCGAAGAGAGCGACACTAAAAATGAAATCTGCCACTTGCTAGGCCCCGACCGAATCGCCGCCAGCACCAAATAATTCACAACCTAAAAATTTTCT
The DNA here is from genome assembly GCA_964425095.1 of uncultured Luteolibacter sp. Classification (GTDB taxonomy): domain Bacteria; phylum Verrucomicrobiota; class Verrucomicrobiia; order Verrucomicrobiales; family Akkermansiaceae; genus Luteolibacter. Next base: position 7,839 of record CAYRLT010000285.1, on the reverse strand, counting down.
AACAATCATGAAATCTTCAATTCACCGATGCATTCCGCTCGCCGCGATGATCGCGGCATCCGCCTCGTGCGACAGCGGAAAAAAAGCCGACGAAGCCGTAGCCAAGGAGGAAGGCGAAGCCGCCACCAACCGCATCGAAATCCCGGCCACCGTCCGCAGCAACATTGGCATCACCTTTGCCAAGGTTGAGCGGCGTCAAGTGGCCGATACCTTGCGCGTCCCCGGATCGTTCGAACTTAAACCGCTCGCCAAGCACGAATACCGCTTGTTGCTGCCCGGGCATGTGCGCTTCGAGATCGACCAGTTTGCCGAGGTGAAGCCCGGCACGCTGCTCTACCGTTTCCAGTCGCCCAAGTGGCTTGAACTCCAGTCGCGAATCGACCAAGCCGTCGCGAGCTATGAGCAGGTCAAATTGAAACACAAAGCGCTCGACGTTCGTCTCGAAGCTCTTGCCAAAGCCGACTTCAAACGTGCCGACCTTGACACGGAGGCATCCGTCCTTCGCGCCGAACTGTCGGGACGCAAGGCCGAGCTGGATGCCGCGCTCACCACCGCAACGAACATCATCAACGCCCACGGCGGCCCGAAGGAGAATGCGATGAGCCCCGACGACCTGCTCGCGCCCGTCCAACTCGACGGGCATCCGGTTCCCCGCTACCGCAGCATTGGCTGGATCGATGCCAAGGCGATTGAACCGGGCATCGTCGAGTCACTCGCGATCACTGACGGCAGCTTCGTGGAGGAAACAACCCTGGTGCTCACCACCATCGACCCGACCCAAGTCCGTTTCCGCGCGCTCGGCTTGCAGAGCGACCTTGCGAAGTTCGGGCGGGCACCCGCTGCTCGCATCGTTCCTCACCAGAGCGGTGGCGGCAACTTGAACGACTCGGTTCCCGCCGATCTAACACTCGGTCTCGATGCCGATCCCGGCCAGCGCACGATCCCGCTTTACGCAAACCCGCTGGAACAGCGCCCGTGGTCCCGCCCCGGCGTTTCGGCATTCCTTGAAGTGGTCACTGCATCGACCGGCGGCCCGGTGCTCGCCATTCCCCGTTCGGCTGTCGTGAAAGACGGCATCACACACGTCTTCTTCAAGCGTGACCCGATGAACCCTAACAAAGCGATCCGCGTTGAAGCCGATCTCGGACTGGATGACGGCCGCTGGGTCGAGATTCAAAGCGATCTCGGACCAAACGACGAAGTGGTGCTTCAGGGTGCCTACGAACTCAAACTCGCCTCCGCACAAAGCGGAACGAGTCAAAAAGGCGGCCACTTCCACGCGGACGGAGCCTATCACGAAAAACACTGACGACCGGATTTAGCCACAAAATGCACAGAAGACACAAAAATGAAGATTTTACCTGAAATCCTTTGTGAATCTTGTGCCATTTGTGGCCAAAAAAAACCTCAATAAATACTTCAGCCAACAGGAGCACAAGAGACACAGAATGAATAAAGCAATCACCTGAAATCCTTTGTGAATCTTGTGCCTTTTGTGGCCAATCATCTTCCAAACTTCAATTCTCCATGACTGACAAAAACGTAAATCAACTCTGCGATCAAATCCGCGAACAGGCATACGATCTCCATCAATGGCTTCGCCACGGTCACCTTGAGAAAGTCTATGAAAACGGCTTGAGAAACCGGATTCGACGACTCGGTCTGACTGTTGAGCAACAACACCCGTTACAAGTGAAAGATCGCGACGAATCGATCCTCGGTGACTTTCTGGCCGACTTGTTTGTCGGGGATGAACTCATCATTGAGCTAAAAGCCTGCAAAGCCATCGCCGACGAACACGTCGCTCAAATACTCGGATACCTGCGTGCATCCGGAAAACGCCACGGGCTTCTCATCAACTTCGGAGCACCCAAACTTGAGATCAGAAAATTCGTAATGTGATCAGCCACAAAAAGCACAAAGGGCACATAAAATACAATGTGGCTCTCCATTTCCCTATCGATTTCCAACCTTTGTGAATTTTGTGCCTCTTGTGGCTACATAAACCAAACACCCCGCCGCTCTCATGCTCTCCCGTCTCATCAAATTCTCCCTCGACCACGCCTCGCTGGTCCTGCTGGCCGCTGGCCTGCTGCTGGCCATCGTCGCATTTCGCCTTCCGCGCACCTCAGTCGATGTGTTCCCGGAACTCAACGCGCCGACCGTCGTCATCATGACCGAAGCGCCCGGCCTTGCCGCCGACGAGGTTGAGCAATATGTCACCTTCCCGATTGAAAGTTCGGTCAATGGCATGCCGGGCGTGCGCCGTGTGCGCACCTCCAGCGCGATTGGTTTGTCCATCGCCTACGTCGAGTTCGAGTGGGGCATGGACATCATGACCGCCCGCCAACTTGTTTCCGAACGCATCGACTCGGTGCGCGAGGACTTACCGCCGGACGCCCATGCGGAAATGACGCCGATCACCTCGATCACGGGAGAAATCCTGCTTCTAGCAGTTTCCTCGCCCGGCGGGGAGCTAAGCGACATGGATCTCCGCGCCTATGCCGAGTATGACTTGCGCAACAAACTGCTAGCCATTCCCGGGGTGTCGCAAATCTCGGTGATCGGTGGCGAGCTACCCGAATATCAGGTGCTCGTCCGGCAGGATAACCTCCGTCTCTACGGTCTCACCGTCAAGGATGTGGCTGAGGCTGCGGGAGCATCGCACAGCACGTTGAGCGCCGGATACCTCCCAAATGTCGATTCGCTGGAACTGCCCGTCCGCCAAAGCGGACGCGTGCGTTCCGTGAAAGACATCGCGGGCACGGTGATCAAATATCACGACCAGTTTCCCGTCACCATCGGCGACGTGGCGGATGTCCGCATGGGTCCCGCTCCGAAGCGCGGCACCGGCGCGGATGGCGGATCACCTGCAGTCGTGATGACCATCCAAAAAGCCCCCGGCACCAACACGCTTGCCATCACCGGGAAAATCGACGCGATGCTCGACGAACTGGAACCGATGCTTCCCAAGGGGCTCAAAGTGAACCGCCAGATTTTTCGTCAGGCCGACTTCATCGACATCTCCGTGAACAATGTTGTCATCGCGCTGCGCGATGCCGCCATCATCGTCGCGGTCATCCTCGTGTTGTTCCTGCTCAATGTCCGCACCACGATCATCACCCTCACCGCCATTCCGCTTTCACTCGCAGTCGGCATCCTGGTGCTCGAATGGATGAACGTGTCGATCAACGTCATGTCACTCGGCGGTCTTGCTATCGCCGTCGGCAGTCTGGTCGATGACGCCATCATCGATGTGGAAAACGTTTTTCGAAGGCTCAATGAAAACTCCGCGAAACCTGTCTCCGAGCGACGTCCGCGACTGGACGTCATCCTCGATGCCAGCAACGAGATCCGTCCGGCGATGGTCTTTGCCACCGTCATCATCGTGCTGGTGTTCCTGCCACTGATGTTCATGGAAGGCATCGAAGGCCGCTTCTTCCGCCCTCTTGGCATTGCCTTCGGAGTTTCGATCATCGCCTCGCTATTGGTCGCTCTAACCGTGACTCCGGCGATGTGCCGTTTCCTGATGAAAGGCAATGCCGACGGTGCTGAGGAGAAGGACACGCCGATGGTCCGATGGCTCAAACGATTTTATGTGCCAACCGTGCGCCGGGCGGTTCATTATCGGAAAATCGTGATCGGAGCCGCGCTTGCGGCAACCTTGGTGGCGCTCTTGCTCGCCTCGACCTTCGGGCGATCATTCCTCCCGGAGTTCAACGAAGGAACTTTCACCGTCGGGCTTTTCGCGCCACCGGGAACCTCGTTGGAGGCCAGTGACCGCATGGCCAGTTCGATTGAAAAGCAACTGCTCGCCCTCGAAGGTGTGCGCAGCGTGACCCGCCGCACGGGACGCGCCGAGCGCGACGAACATGCCGAACCGGTCAGCAACTCGGAAATCGATGTGACGCTCAAATCCGGTTTCAGCAAGGAGGAGGTGCGCGAACAAGTCAGCACGATCCTGGAAAAAGTCCCCGGCATCACCACCAACATTGGTCAACCCATCGAGCACCGCCTCAGCCACATTCTATCAGGAACCCCGGCGGCCATCGCCATCAACGTCTATGGCGACGACCTCTCGAAGCTGCGCAACATCGCCAAGGAAATCGAGGGCGCGCTCAAGCCCTTGCCCGGCACACGCGATGTGGCGGCCAACCGGGAAGTGATGATCCAGTCGCTGCCGGTGGATTACCGCCCCGCCGACCTCGCCGCCTACGGACTCACGCCACAAGATGCGGCCCAACAGGTGCGCGACTCGATCTACGGTGTTTCGGTTGCGGAGATCAACGAAGGGTTGAAACGCTATGACCTCGCGGTCCGGCTCGCTGATGAGGAACGCGATGACTTGCGAGACTTGAAAAACCTCGTCCTGCGCGGCAAAGGCGGCGCATTAGTCCGCCTGCATGAAGTGGCGGACATCGGGCCGGAGATGACATCTAACCTAATCGCCCGCGAAAACGCCCAGCGCAAGGCCGTGATCACGCTGAACGTCGCAGAGGGTTACAACCTCGGCGACCTTGTCGGGGAGGTGCGCCTACTCGTGGATCCCATTGTGCAGAAACATGGCTATTCCGTGACCTACGGCGGCCAGTTCGAGGCCCAGCAATCCGCCAGCCGGACGATCCTCGTGTTCAGCGGGCTGGTCGTGATCATCATGCTCATCCTGCTTCAACTCGCTATCGGCTCACTCCGCGTCGCGCTACTGGTGATGGTGAACCTGCCACTGGCGCTCATCGGCGGCGTCGCCGCGATTTACCTAACGGATTCGCCAAGCATTATCGGAAACACCTTCGCCTTGTTCGGTCTTGGTGGACACTACACCGCACCAGTCATTTCGATCGCCAGCATGGTGGGTTTCATCACCCTCTTCGGCATCGCCGTGCGCAACGGAATTCTTCTGGTTAACCACTACCAGCACCTCATGGAACACGAAGGATACACCATGTATGATGCGATTCTCCAAGGCTCCTCCGAACGGTTGGTGCCGATCCTGATGACCGCCCTAACGGCTGGACTCGCGGTTATTCCCATCGTTCTACAAGGTGACAAACCGGGCAACGAGATCCTCGCGCCACTCTCCGTGGTCATTCTCGGCGGCCTCCTGTCATCAACCTTCCTCAATCTTGTCGTCGTCCCCGCCGGTTATGCCATGCTGCACCGCGTTTCTGCCAAGAACCCGAATCCCAAACCAAACCAATAAACCACAACACCCCATGAAACAGAAATACCGGATGATACCCGCCTTCGCCCTGTCCGCCCTACTGGTCGGCTGCGGTGAAAAGAAAACTGCCGCAGCGGATGACCACGGCCATCCTCACAAAGAAGGAGAAGCCCACGGTGAACCGCAAGCCGGGAAGAAAGTGGAAGAAGCCCATGACCACGCCCACGACGAAGTCTCGCTCGGCAAGTTCAAGGCCGGTGAACTGGAAATCGAAGCCGCCCAGGGTCACGGCATGGTTGAGGCTGGCAAAGAATGCCACCTCATCATCAAACTGCCTTACAAGGATGATGGTGCCACCGTCGTTCGCGCCTGGATCGGCACTGAGGACCGCACTCTGTCCGCCGTCGGCAAGGGCGAATACGCCCCCTCGCACGACGACTATGACATCCACGCCGTCGCCCCGAGTCCTCTTCCCTCCGATGTCAAATGGTGGGTGGAAGTCGCAAAGCCGGACGGCACCAAGCTCGTCGGCTCCATAGCGCCGAAGATGTAATGGGTCAATGCCGCGAGCGTGGACAGGCCTCCGCGCTCGCGGCTATTCAGAAAAGGCAGGAAGCTACCGATCCAACAGCCGATGATGAAATCAGAACCCACAACACCATCCGGGACATCATCATCCCTTTGGAATCACCGCGTTTTCCAACAACTCTTATGGGCGCACGCGCTGAGCCGATTTGGCAGTGGATTGTCTTCGTTGGCACTTGGTCTGTTGGCTCACCAGCTTGACTACGAATTTGATGGTATTATTAAGCATCCGCATCCCTGATTTCTTTGGTGCGACAAGGCGGCAGGTAGTTGTCGCCGGTCACGACGGGGTTGCCGGTATGGTTTTCGAGTTCGAGCCGGGCGCGTTTGGCAATGCTGCCGCCGGTTTTGGCAGCGTTTTCATTTTCCGTCATGCCAGTGGCATCGGTGGTTTCGGCGATCTGTCGGGTGGATAGCTCCGCAAGAGCTGTGAAGATGAGTTCCGCCTCGCTCATGTGGTCACGCAGATTCTGGGTCTTGAGGTTTTTCAATTCCTTGTGGGATTTCACGCTGACGCCACTCCATTCCTGATGGATGAGGTTGGTGAGGATGGCGTATTCGTCGCCCTTTTTGACGTCATGCTCGGCCCAGTAGTCGGTGAGTTTGTTGCGGGTTTCCTGCCCGGTCATGCGCTGCTGGATCCATTTCTCACTGCGACCGTGCTTCTGCCATGTGGCGCGGGCGCGTTCGAGGGAAAGCGCGGGGTCGGACATTTCCTGCATCCGTTCGTAGCCGACCTTGGCGAGCCAGAGTTTGATGGGTTCGGCCTTGGGACTGGGCACGCTCTGGACGAGCCGAAGAAGGGTCTCGGCATTGGCAACGTCGGTGAGGTATTTCTTGCCGTCTGCAGCAGGCAATTTCAGTTGGTTACAGTTTGTAACCAACTGACTTCCTTCCTTGCTCAAGCGGTTTTTCAAAACCTTCCAGTAGTTCCGAGCTGCCTTGTAATCAGCCTGTTGGGTGAGAATCTGGACGATGTCCACGACGGAGAAGAACCAGGTTTCTGATTTCTCATCATAGATACGGCGGATTTCGCGATCCTCAAAAATGGCGGGGATAATTTTCATAGGGAATGAAAGTCAGGAAAAGAGTTTGCGGTCCAGCGAGCGGTATTGGATGGCTTCTAGGAGGTCGTTCGGGCGGATTCGCTCGGCTCCAGCTAGGTCGGCGAGAGTGCGGGCGACTTTGAGGATACGATCATGGGCGCGGGCGGAGAAGTTCATTTCCTCCATCGCGTGTTCGAGGTAGCCGGTGCCTTCGGCGTCGATTTGGCAGTGGATTTTCATTTGGCGCGGGTTCATCGCCGAGTTGGTGGCATTCCCGGATTTGCGAAAGCGCTCGTCCTGGATTTTGCGGGCTTGCACGACACGCTCGCGGATCGTCTCGGACTTGTCTCCGGTGGCCGTATTCGAGGATAAGTCCCGGAAATCCACCAATGGCACCTCGACATGCAAATCAATCCGGTCTAACAATGGCCCCGAGATGCGTTGGCGGTAGTTTTCGATCTGCCGCGACGAGCAGCGACATTGGCGTTTGGAGTCCCCGTAAAACCCGCAAGGGTGTGGGTTCCACTTTAACTGTAACCAGCATGAAACTAAAAAAGCCATATTCCATAAGGGACGGCTGCGATGATGAACCAATGCCTGAAGGATGTAAACGCTGCAAAATCTGCCACGGGGCCAAGGCGCTCGACACAAAGGCAACGTTCTCGCCAAGGCATGTTGTAAGGGCGGCGCGGGCCGTGCGTTTTTGAAATCAACCGTCTTTCATTTGTTGCGGCGGTTGCCCGGCCCGTGTGTTCCACCCGGCGATCTGGCTACCTGCACTTTGATGAATTGGCGGGATCGTGATGGAGGCAATCTGGATGGACACCGTGAAGCACGTGGCCTCGACGGAATCGATTTCCGTTCGCCTTACGACGAACGTGCCACGATCCAATCTTTTTGTCGCGAGCCAGAGCCTCTCGCTGAGCAGGATCCGCCCGCCGCCATCCAACTCGATCACCAGGGAACGTGCGGCAACCTCGGGCATCTCAACTTCTACGTACCGCGTGTGGGCAGCCCGTCCAATACATCCCCGTCTCAGGGGTGATT
>CAYRLT010000284.1:0-4975 GCA_964425095.1 uncultured Luteolibacter sp. | reverse complement strand
GCAAGAACCCGCTGCTCCGACGAGCTTTAAAGGGGCCCATTCTCGCAGCGGAACCTTGCGGGCAACTTTCCTAAACGAGATCATCAATTCGATCGCCAAAAACGGTATTACCCACTAGATTCTCGATTGTCCCATTATTTTATTTCATCACTGAGAGTTGTGCGGTCGCCGGTGCCTCATTGACTATCCACGCCGTGCGTGGCAGCGGCAGCGCCCAGCTTGATCCCGCCACCCTGCGAACGCATGGCTGGCTCAAAACCGCCCGCAATCTTCCCGCAACGGATCCCTCCTGCGCACCGGACCTTGTGAAGGTGCCGCTGCGCGCCAATGCGATCCGCGTTTTTCTATCCGATCTATTGTTTGCCGGCGATCCGGAACCCATCCTCCGCCATCTCGGGCAGAGGCATGGAAGCATCGTGATGTTCGCACCTTGGCTCGAATCCGAAGCCCGGCCCGACTGGACTGGAAATTACGAATTCATCGATCCCGAGCGCCACTCCCGCCACCCGCACCGCATCGAACCCGCCACGCTGCGCCGTTACCTCGAAGCTTACACCCATCACTTCGCGCTGTGGAAAAACGCCGCGCGTCGTCATCAGGCAGCCTTCGCCCGCATTCCAACGGAAGAGGAATTCGTCTCGGCTCTTTTCCGGGAAGCGGTTCCCGCCCGGGCATTGGAGAGCGCTTGAACCGGGTTCAATTTTTAGGCAGCGGCTCGGAACGGAATCGTTCCTGTTGGCGGCGCAATTGCGCATCGTCCGGCGCGAAATTCACCGCCCGCTTCGACCACTCGAGCGCCTTTTTCCGATCTCCCTTGGCAAACTGAATCTCAGCCATGGTATCGATATACGATGATTGATAGGGATACGAGGTGATCGCAATGGTGAGAAATTTCTCGGCATCATCAAGCTTCAAAACGGCCCGAGATGCAAACCACGCGGCCGTATTCCGAGTGTTGTCCGCATCCGGATATTTTTTGATAACGGCTCCCATCAGATCCCAAGTCTCCTGAAACCATTTGTCATGTTCCTTGACCAAGCCTGCCTTGCGCAATGCCGGGAAAAAGAAATCAGCCAATACCCCATCGCTTGCGTAGTTCCGATGACATTGTGCCAGCAAGGCGATCGAAGCCTCACGATCGGTTTTTAGATTGGTAAGGGCGCGGGCAATATCCGCCTGGAGGCGCTGATGCATGAATGGCAACGGCGTGCTCCAACGGTAATCCGAAGTGGCGAAAATCTGCGCTAGTACTTCGGAGGCGGCAGCCGTCTCCTTCCACCGCCCTTGATCTAACAAAGAGTCAGTGTGAGTTTTCAAAGCCATGGGGAATTCACTCGAATCAGGATCAGCTTCGCAGGCCGCTCTCGCCCACCAATCAGCCGCCCGCTTGTAATCATACCCGTGGGCATAACCATTACCAATGCGCATCGCAACGGCAGAATCGCCAAGGGCGAGCTTGTCCGCCCATGCATCATGAGTCGCCGCTTCATCCTCACGTCCGGCGCGGCGGAGGGTCGCTGCGGCATAAGCATGAAGCTCGGCACCCGGAGGCTGATTTGCCGCCTTGATGCTATCGATCTGTTTGAGAATGACCGCGGCGGCATCATCCCAGCGCTCCAAGGCCGATAGAAAAACCACCTGCTGCCCCCAGAAAACCTGATTTCGCGAGTCCTCCGGCAGTTGCTTCCACGCCTTGAAACTGTTAGCCACATCGCCTGTCGCAGTCGTCAGCTCCCAAATCCGTTCAATCAAACTGTTACGGCCTTCCGCGGGACCCTTCTCGACGGCCTTCCAAGCGAGGATCATCCAGCGCTCGCGCAATTTCGCGGTATCCGGACCAATACAGGACAAGGCAAGCAAACCGCCAAAGCGCTCCGCCATGCTGGACTTGGGGTCAAGGTCCGGCAGCCATTTCCACCACTTCGATGATGGATCGTCTTCTCCAAAGGCCGTCGCCTCTAGATTATCCCAGCGCTCGCCATCACCACCCGCCCACAGGATTCCGATCTGCTTGGCCAGCATGGGCGCCCCCGTCATGACTTCACGATTTCCAAAAAGCGCTTTTAGGAAATCCTTAAATTGATCGCGGTCCTCTTCCGCCAACTTGGTTAGCGGCTTGGAAAAGACATCGAACGCCTGCTGATTCAATCCCCTGCGTTCGAGAAAATTCGCCAGCGCCACCAGTTCTTCAAAAACCGTGGAAACTCCTTGCTGATTCTCGATGTCGTCGGCCTGTAGGATGGTCATCCGTTTTTCGACCCACGCTTGAAAGTCCGGCTCATCGGGATCCAAGCCCAGCGCTTTGAATGCTTCCGGAATCCGTTCGAGCGACTCGAAATGATGAAACGCGGCCAGCGGATTCGATTTCATATAGGCCGGCTCTACGAGGTCGATTTCTCCAAGAAGGAACAAGGCATTCATCGCATTACCTCTTTCACTTGTATTGCGGCCTGAGAGCGCGCGGGTCAGTGGCTCCAAATCCGCCGTCCGGATCCTTTTCCCTCTCCAATGCTTGGCGGCCAAACTCGAGTAGACGGCGGACGATCCTTCCTCTTGTGGAGTCGCTCCCGACTCAAGCAACCACGGCAGAGGATCCCCCGATAGCGCCGCCATCGCGGCGGCAATCCGCGGTTTTTCGGCAGCCGCGGCGGCAACCCGGGCGGCCTGCAAATTTCCGGCAGCCCGTTCCAAGGCGAGCACCCAAAACATCGCTTTTTGCCCCTGTCCGCCTTTGGCACGCTCCAATTCGGCTTCTAAAGTGCCATGACTGCGATGGAATTCCGCCAAGGCCAGCAATCCATCGGCATTCGCCGGCGCCATTTCTAGAAACTCACGGGCTCCCACCACATCGCCTTGCACCAAGCGTTCGCGGGCCGCTTGAGCGGCGATGACATTCATGTCAGGCGCGAGCTTTTCCCGGATTCTCGCATGGGTTTCCGACGCATAGAGTTTGAGCATTTGGCTCCATGCCTGCTTGTTTTTCATTTTTCCAAGCAACATGACCTTATCGTTAGGCGAAGCCTTTTGATAACGCTCCACCAGGGCGGTGACCGAAGGATCGGTCTCCGGAGTAATGTGCAGTTGGATTTTCCTCAACAATTCGTGCGCACGGAAAACCCGCTCTGGAGAGGACGATTCGATTGCCTCTTCCAGCGCCGGAACCACGGTTTCGCCGAGCTTCCAAATCTCCAGACTGGCCTTTTCACGAACCTGATAGCTTTCGTCGCCAAGTTCACGGATCAAGATTGCAAGGTCATCCCCCGGCTTTTCCACCGGCGAAGGTCGCGGAGATTCCTGCGCAACTGCCGCTGCGAGCTTGGAGAAACCCACCAAGACCGAGAAAATCAATACCGTTGGGATATGCATGCGCTCAGGGAACGTCGCTTGGTTTTCCAATCATTCAAATCGCTACCAAAGAATGTTCATGCCGCGAAACTCTCGCCACACGAACAGGTGACCACTGCGTTCGGATTGCTCACCTTGAAACCACCTTGCTGAAGATCTTCGGAAAAATCCAGCTCGCTGCCGCTGACAAACAACGCGCTCTTCGGATCAATCACCACGTTGACGCCATTGCTGGGAACCAGAATATCGCGATCCCTCGGACCGTCCACCAAGTCCATCTTGTATTGCAGACCCGAACATCCACCACCCACCACCGCAATCCGCAGCGCCCCGTCCGGCCGACCCTGTCGGTCCAATAGACCCCGCAAATGCGATGACGCGCCCCCAAGCACACGCACCAACTTTTCGTTGCCGATCTTGTAATTTACCGTCGGATTCATGCCACGATGATGGCCGCCATTCCGGACTCCGTCAATCCCCGCCATGAAAAGCAAACGAGCCACCTGAATCAGGCGGCTCGTTTGGAAAAAACTGGATTTAAAAAAGAACCGATCAGGATTGCACTTCTTCGGCAACCTCAGGTGCTTCGACAGCCTCCGGCGCAACGGCTTCAACCGCAACTGCGACTTCAGGAGTCGACGTTTCCACGACCTCGTCACTTACCGTTTTGGCGACTTTCTTGGCAGGTGCCTTTTTAGCGACCTTCTTGGCGGCCTTCTTAGCGGCCGGTGGCTTCTTGGCGGCGGATTCCTTCTTGGCGGCTGGCTTCTTCACGATACCGCCGAGTTTCGCCTGTTCCTTCTTGCGCTTTAAATAGTCAGCACGACGGCGGCGTTTGATGATTTTTTTCGATTGTTGGCCCATGGTTGGTGCCCATTGGCTAGGGACTATCCCACTCGGTATCAAGCGGAAATCTTCACCGGACCGCAATCCGTTTGGTTTCGCATTCGACAAAACCCTCTCCGCACCCCCAGATTCCTGCCCATGGCAGGTCTCATCATCGCTCCAAGAGCACGCATTTTTCACGGTCACGAGTGGGTTTACGCCACGGAAATCCGCAAATCCTTTGGCGATCCGCAACCCGGCGACGTCGTCACACTCAAGGATTTCCGCGATCGCCCGCTCGGCTCGGCGATTTACAACCCGCTGTCACAAATCGTCGCCCGCAGGTTTTCCCGCCGACGCCAAGACCTCGATCTCGACTTTTTTATCCGACGCATCCGCCAGGCCATCGAATTCCGCCAGCGCTCGGGCATCGATGAAACCCTCGCCCGCCTCGTTTGGAGCGAATCCGACGGCATCCCCGGCCTGATCGTCGACCGCTACGGCGACTATCTCTCGGTCCAGACGCTCACCCTCGCCATCGACCTCCGTAAAGAGCTCATCCGCGATGCATTGGTCGAGCTGCTCGCCCCGAAATCCATCGTCTTGCGCAACGATTCCCCCTTCCGCAAAGCCGAGGGCATGGAACCCGGCATCGAAATGCTCTACGGCGAAAACCCCGGCTCATTCGTCGTCCGCGCGAATGATATCGATTTCGCCATCGACCTCTTCGATGGCCAGAAAACCGGACTTTACCTCGACCAACTCCAGTCCCACGCCGAGATCGCCAAGCTCGCCAAAGGCAAGC
>CAYRLT010000283.1:0-11164 GCA_964425095.1 uncultured Luteolibacter sp. | reverse complement strand
AAGAGATCGAGAATCTCGCGGCGCTCCTTGGGAGAAATCCGGCCATCGGCAACGGCCTTTTCCGCGAAGTTCCGGAATTTGGTCACGAGTTCCTTGGGGTCGAATTCGACGTAAGTCAGCACGTCGGCCACGGTGTCGCCCTCGACTTCGTGGGTATAGACCGGCTTGCCGTTTTCAAGATGAACGCCGACGACGTTGGTATCACCTAACAAATTGTGGAGATCGCCGAGAGTTTCCTGATAGGCACCGACGAGGAAGACGGCGACGTAGTATGGCTCGTTGGGATTCAGTCCATGGAGCGGAAGAATTTTGGCGACGTCTTCCTTATCGATGAAGCGGTCGATCTTGCCATCGCAATCGCAGGTGATATCGGCGAGCACCGCGCGTTTGCGGGGTTTTTCGTCCAAGCGGTGAATGGGCATCACCGGGAAGAGCTGATCGATGGCCCATGAATCCGGCAAGGATTGGAAAAGTGAGAAGTTCCCGTAATAGAAATCCACAAGGGTGGACGAAAGTTCGCGAAGGTCTTCCGGGATGTCTTCGAGTTCCTCGATGAGATTGGAGATTCGGGTGACGATGTGCCAGAACCATGCCTCGGCAAGACCGCGCTCGCGCAAGGTGGCGTTGCCATAGAAAAACTGGGCGCGCATCTGATCGCGGTAATAGACCGCATCGTTCAGACACTCCTGGAGGTTTTTCTTGCTGAGGGTTTTATTGACGTCGATGAGATTGAGCAGGTTCTGAGGCGCTTGCTCGGGAATGTTAGGTGCCGCCTCACTGGTCTGGGCGCTGGTGACATCGAGGATATTGAAGACCAAGGCCGAGTAGTAGGCGACGACGGCACGGCCGCTCTCGGAAATGAGATTCGGATGTGCAATGCCGGCCTTATCGCAAATTTGGGAAACCACCTCGACGATGTCCGTGCAATACTCGGCGACCGAGTAGTTGCAGGATGAATGGAAATTCGTGTGGGATCCATCGTAGTCCACAGCCATGCCGCCGCCGATGTCGAGCACGCCCATCGGCGCGCCTTCCTTGACGAGGTCGCAATACATGCGAACGGCCTCGGTGGCCCCTTCGCGGATCGCGGCGATGTTAGGAATCTGCGAACCTTGGTGATAGTGAAGCATTTTCAGGCAGCCGAGGTAGCCTGTCTCCTTAAGGTGATCGACCACGGCGATGACCTGCGCGGCATTCAGCCCGAAGACCGACTTGTCACCGGCGCTGTCCTGCCAATGGCCGGAGCCGCGGGTGGAAAGCCGGATGCGGATGCCGAGATTGGGCAGCACCCCGATTTTTCGTGAGCGCTCAAGAATGAGTTCAAGCTCGCTGGGCATTTCCAGCACCAGCATGATTTTAAGGCCCATTTTCTGCGAGTGGAGGGCGAGGTCGATGAACTCCTCATCCTTGTAGCCATTGCAAATGATGTAGGCCTCGGGATCATGCATGTGGGCGAGGGCGGCGATGAGTTCGGGCTTCGATCCGGCTTCAAGGCCGTAGTGGTAGCGTTTCCCGAACTCGGCGATTTCCTCGATGACCTGCCGTTGTTGATTGACCTTGATCGGATAGACTCCGCGATATTCACCCCGATATTTGGAATCCTTGATCGCCTTGCGGAACGACTCATTGATTTCCGTGATGCGCGAATGCAAGAGATCACGGAAACGCAGTAGGACCGGCAAATGGGTGCCTCGGTCATGCAGGCCTTCGATGACCTCGAAGAGCGAAACTTCCTTGCTCGCTTCATCGTCTTCAAGGCGCACGGTGACATGGCCCTTTGGGTTTACGCCGAAAAATCCGTGGCCCCAGGACTCCAAACCATAGAGCTCGGCGGATTGCTCCGTGCTCCAAGAGTTGGCGGCCTTGCGTTTGCTGGATTTGGGGGCGGACTCGGTGGATGCGGGCGGAATCATGGGGATGAAGACGGTGGGCCGGAAGACAAGCTCATGACGCCGGAAAAAACCAACAAATTCATCGCAATTCCCGCTGCAGATTGCCGGATTTAAAATTCAAGGAGGGGAGAAACCGCTTGCCCGTCGTAGCTCACAGAGTGAAGTCGGGTGTTCGCCCAGCCCATGAAGTGACAATAAAACGTGCTTCGCTGATCTCATTGGCTTCTCATGGACATCGGCGGACATGTTCCGCCGCTCCGCGGAGTTCCTCACGAATCCTGTTCTAGGAGCAAAAACTTCACCCGCCGCTCATCGCCGTGGGCCACGCCGAAAAATGCCTCGGCGCGGCTGCCGGGCAGTGTGGATGGATCAAACGACGGCGGCACCTTGATCCACCGCCGCGGAATGTGCCGCGCAGCAGCCAGAACTTGTTCGCATGGCGGGAGGTCGGACAAGGTCACTCGCGCCTTGTCGTAGCGCTCGCCCCAGGGCGGATCGATGAACAACAAGTCGGCGGAGTGCTCCGGCACGACCGTGCTGGCGTCGCCGCAAATGAACTCGATGCGGTCCTCAACCCCATAGATTTTCGCATTGTGCCTGGCCATGGCCATGCGGGCCGGGTTGATTTCGATGGCCACCACCGCGCAGCCCGCCCGCGCGAAACCAATCGCATTCCCGCCGGCACCGGCGCAGGCATCGATGACCCGCAGGCCGTCCGCGCGCTCCCCCAGCCGTAAGGCCAAGGCTTCGGGCGTGAGAGAGCGCCGACCTTCATCGTCCAGACGTGCGGCGGAGCGGCTGAATCCCACGCTTCGTTCGCGGTAACGCCGCGCTTCCTCGTCCGAGGCCCGGCGCAATTCCTTGCGGTGCAACGGTGGCAAAATCTCGATGGACAAGAGCGACCCGCCGATGCCCACGCCGCGGAGTCTGGCTGTTAGATCGGCGGCCGCGCCGCGCTCCAACGCAGCGCGCGCCTCCAATTGGCCGCCCTCTTGTTCGCTCGCAGTCCATGAGCCGGAGCCGAGCAAACGACGCCAATCGAGCCATGGCGGAAGAGGCCAAACCCGAACGTCGAAATTTTTACTCATGGGCAAGATCACTGCGCAGGCCGCTGCCAAAAAGAAGGTTTAAACCTTCTTCGGCATGGCGACCCAGGCACCTTTCTTCGCGTTGCTCTTGATGCAAGTGTCGATGAAGGCGATGCCGGTCCAGCCGTCTTCGATGTTGGCGTATTTCGAGCCATCGCAGGCGAATTTTTTACCGGCTTTCCATTTGCGGACATCCTGTTCGAAACAACGATGGAGACGACCGAAGGCATCATGGAAAGCTTCCGGGTGACCTGCTGGGATCGTCGGCTCGGCCATCAGATCGGCAGGGAGGGTTTTCGGCAGGAAACCATCTCCGGCGGCGACCGCACCACGCCAGTAGACACGGTCCGGTTGGTTCGGCAGGCAGATGGTGATTTTCTCGGGTTCTTCCTGTTTCCAGATCAAGGTGCCCTTGGAGCCGGCGATGGTGATGCCGAGGTCATTCTTGTGGCCGATGCAAATCTGGGAGGCGCGGACGAGCGCTTTGCCGCCGTTGCTCAATTTGCAGTAGATGGTGAAGTGGTCATCGAGCATGCGGCCTTCGACGAAGGTTTCCATCTGCGCCGAGAGGTGCGTGACATCGAGGCCGGTGACATAGCGGAGCTGCATCAGCGCGTGGGTGCCGATGTCGCCGCCGCAGCCGGAACCGCCGGCGCGCTTGGGATCCACCCGCCATGCCGCTTGTTGCTGGCCGGTTGCTTCTAACTTGGAGGCAAGCCAACCTTGGATATAATAACTATCCACCCAGCGGACGTCGCCGAGCAATCCGCTCTGCACGATGTAGCGGCTGAAACGGCTGGTCCAGTGGCCGAGGTAGGTGTGCGCGACAGCGAATGGCACGTTGAGCTTGCGGGAAGCTTTCACCAAGGCATTGGCCTCCTTGAGGTCCAAGCAAAGCGGTTTTTCACAGAACACACCGATGCCGGCATTCATGGCCTTCATCGCTGGGTCGTAATGGACGAAATTGGGTGTGACGATGAGGATGTAGTCGAGCTTTTCGTCGGCTGGAAGCGTCGCATTGGCGGCGATCATCTCATCGTAGGACGTGTAGCCTTTGATCGGGTATGGCCAGTTGGCAGCTTCTTCCAGAGCGATTTTCGGATCGGGGAAAAGCGCCCCGGCGACGATGCGCCGCGTGCCGTCCATGTGGATGGCTTTCTGGTGAGGTTGGACAATGAAGGCTCCTTTGCCTCCGCCGACGAGGCCGATGTTGAGTGGCTTGTTAGACATGGTTGTGTGGTGTTGGAGATGGATGGATGGGTCGATGCCGGGAAGAAACGGCTACGTGATTCGCAGGGTGAAATTTATCGGATTTTTCTAACTTTTCACCCATTGTCCTGCCATTCGCCGAAATCGCGGAACTTCGCGTAACGGTTTTCGAGCAATTGGTCGGTGGGCAGGGCGGTGAGTTCCGCGAGGTGGCGGAGAATGCAATCGCGGAAAGCATCGGCGGTCGCGCGGTGGTCATGGTGGGCTCCGCCGGTGGGCTCACCGATGACGTCATCGATGAGTTTGAGTTGCTTGAGGTCGGGGGCGACGAGCTTCATGGCTTCCGCGGCCTCGGGCGCGTGTTTGCGGTGTTTCCAGAGAATCGCGGCACAACCTTCGGGGCTGATGACGGAATAATAGGCGTTTTCCAACATCAGCACGCGGTCGGCCACGCCGATGCCCAGCGCGCCGCCAGAGCCACCCTCGCCGAGCACGACGGCGATGATCGGCACTTTGAGCAGCATCATTTCGCGCAAGTTGTAGGCGATGGCCTCGGCAATGTTGCGTTCCTCCGCGCCGATGCCGGGAAAGGCCCCCGGGGTATCGATGAGCGTGATCACCGGCAGGCCGAATTTTTCCGCGATTTTCATCAAGCGCATCGCCTTGCGGTAGCCTTCGGGGTGGGCGCTGCCGAAATTGCGTTTGAGGTTTTCCTTGGTATCCCGGCCTTTTTGGTGGCCGATGACAATGACCCGCTGACCGCCGATCCGGGCAAATCCACCGGGCATCGAGGCGTCATCGCCGATGTGGCGGTCGCCATGCAGCTCGCAAAAATCGGTGAAGGCGAGTGAGACGTAGTCGAGCATGAACGGGCGATTCGTGTGCCGAGCGATCTGGACGCGCTGCCAAGGGGTGAGGTTTTGGTAAATTTGCGCCCGGGTTTCGGCGAGCTTCCCCTCCATGAGGGAAATCTCGGAGGACATGTCGATGTTTTGGGAAGCCGACTTGGTCCGGAGTTTTTCGAGTTCGCGTTCGAGTTCGAACGCAGGTTTTTCGAATTCGAGAAGCTGCATGCGCGAGAGCTTCGGGATTTGAAGCGCCGGATGCAAGACAGGAGATGAGGCGGATCCTAGTCCTTTTTGGAGCGGTGGAAAAACTCGGCCCAGTGGTATTCCCAGACGTGGAGCCATGGGTGGTGGCCGTGTTCGTCGCTGGCCACGTAAGACGAATAGGCGATCCCCGCAAACCACGCGGCGGGAACGACGATGAGCGAAATGCCGAACGAACCGAGCGAGGCGAGGACGGCGATGAAAACCATCAGCGCGTTGCCAACGGTCAAAACGCCAAAACCGGCAAGGTAATGGTGTTTGTAGAGATGACCCAAGCCCGGGATCACACTCAAAACAATTGCGACCTTATCGCGGTCAACGGTTTTCCATGCATTGATAATGTCTTTCATGGCGGTGATGAGCTTTTTGACTCAAAAAGCACCATCTCATAATGGAATCACGGATGCAAGACGGGAAAACACGGCTGTCGCAATGTCTTTCAAGGAGCATGGGCGTCTCGCCCACCGTCATTGCGGTTCGTTTTTGGAAGTCAAAGGAAACGCCATTCAGCGCTCCGTTTTCTCTGTTTGCTCCTGTGAAATTCTATCTTGAGACTGCGCGTGCAAAGGAGGAAGGCTGAGTCAATGGGGAGGCGCTTCGCACAAAATCACTGGCGTTTCTTCCGCCTGCACCACAGGAGTGTGGTGCCTCCTTATCGCGCTAGGGCGACTAGGATGGCTTTTTGGGCGTGGAGGCGGTTTTCGGCTTCTTGGAAGATGGTGTCGGCGTGGAGTTCTAGAACTTCGTCGCTGATTTCCTTGCCGCGGTAGGCGGGTAGGCAGTGGAGGACAATGTGGCCGGGTGCGGCATCGGCGAGCAATCCGGCATTCACTTCGAATCCGGCAAATTCGCGCTCCTTGTCTTTTTGATCTTCCTGGCCCATCGAGAGCCAGACATCGGTGTTGATGACGTCGGCATTTTGAGTGGCTTCGGCTGGATCGCTGGTGACCCAGACGTTCGGGGCATCAAGCGCGGCGAGAAACTCTGCGGGCGCTTGGCAGGAAACCGGCGAGGCGATGGCGAGCTCGAAGCCGAGGCGCTTGGCGGCCCACATCCAGGAACGTGTCATGTTAGAAAAGCCATCGCCGATGAAAGCGATTTTTTTGCCTTCCCATCCGCCGAGTTTTTCTTGGACTGTCAGAAGATCTGCTAGAATCTGGCAGGGGTGTTCGTCGTCGGTGAGTGCATTGATGGTCGGGATGCCGGAGTATTCGGAAAACTCGACGACGTCCTGTTGGGCGAAGGTGCGAATGATCGCGCCATGGACCATGCGGCCCAGCACGCGGGCGGTGTCTTTGATGAGCTCGCCGCGACCGAGTTGGATGTCGTTTTTCGAGAGAAACATCGGAAAGCCGCCGAGTTCGCGGATGCCGACCTCAAACGAGACACGGGTGCGCGTGGAGGATTTGGTGAAAATGAGCGCCCATGTCTGGCCGGCGAGTTGCGTGCCGTCGCGACCACGCTGGCGCTTGAGGTGCGCGGCGGATTCGAGCAAGCCTTGGATTTCCTTGGCGCTGAGTTCTTCGATGGAGAGGAGATTTTTCATGAATTGAGAGGTTTGTAGCGTCGGTCGATGACCGACGAGCGAATGTGAGGCTAAGGGCTCTGGGCCTATGGTTTGTCGAGTGAAGAGGATTTGAGATCCGCCAGGTTTTGCGGCCCCGCATCTTCGAAGAGTTCGCGGATTTTCGAATAGCGTGATGATCGAATGATTAGAAAAATGGAGAATCCCATGATTCCAAGAAGGAACGCCCAACTCACCATGGGTTCCCAATTCTTGTAGTTCGAGAACTTCAAGAATGTCAGGCTGGCAAATGCCATCGTAAATCCGCCATCGCGGTTCGCGCTTTCGAGTTTTTTTGCGAGCTTGAGGTCCGTCATATCCTGAGAATACCAATTCCGCGCTTTCTCAAGTATGCTCTCGGCCTTTTCCAATGTCATTTTCGCCATACAATTGAAGAGTTAAGGAGCAGCAAGTAATACGCTTTTTTCGTTACGAGTTTAGTGTTTTGGATTTAGAGTCTCATTCTCCCGACTGTCACAGACCGCCGCTACAAGCACCTCGTGAACGATCGCAAGCGCCTCGTCGATTTCCATCGCCGTGACATTGAGGGGTGGCAACAGGCGAATGGTGTTAGGGCCAGCCGGCGGAGTGAGCAATCCGCGCTCCATCAGCTGGTTCACCACCACGAGCGCCGGGGTTTTCCCCTCCGGCGTGGGAATGAGATCGGGATCGAGACCAATGCCGAGCAGTAATCCGCTGCCGCGGATGGCGGTGATGACGGGAAGTTTCCACGAGGTGATGGTCTCGCGGATGCGGACTTCCATGAGGATGGCGTTTTGCGCGAGTTCCTTTTCGCGGATTTCCCGGAGCACGGCGAGCGAGGCGGCGCAGACGAGCGGGTTGCCGCCATACGTCGAGCCATGCGAACCAGGGCCCATGAGCGAGGAAAACGCGGTGCCGTCGTCGTCGATGGCGCGGTCACTGAGCCAGAACGCGCCGATCGGCACGCCGCCGCCCATGCCCTTGGCCCACGAGATGCCGTCGGGCTTGATTTCCGGGGCGATCATGCGCCAAGCCATCGAGTCGCCACAACGGCCGAAGCCGGCTTGGACTTCATCGAAGAACAAGAGCAGGTCGTGTTTTTTGCAAACGGCTGCGATGGCGCGCAGGAATTCCGGCGTGGCCATATTCACGCCGCCTTCGCCTTGGATCGGCTCTAGCAGAATAGCGGCGGTTTCCGGATGAATGCCGTTTTCGAGGGCGACGATGTCGTTATACGGGAGATAGCGGAAACCGGGCAGCAGCGGATCGAAGCCTTCCTGGATCTTCGCTTGGCCGGTGGCGGACATCGCGCCGAGCGTGCGACCGTGAAACGATTGCTGGAAGGTGATGACTTCGAAACGGGGTTTACCATCGGCCTGCGGAAAGCGGTGGCCGAAGCGGCGGGCGGATTTGATCAGTCCGTCATTCGCCTCGGCGCCGGAGTTTGAGAAGAACAACTTGCCGGGCAGGCGCACGTGGTGGGTGTTGATTTCCTCCGCGAGTTCCGCCTGTTGCGGGATTTGATAAAGATTCGAGCAATGCAGCAGCTTTCCGGCTTGTTCGCGGATGGCGGAAACGAGACGCGGGTGGCAGTGGCCTAGCGAACAAACCGCGATGCCAGTGCAAAAATCAAGATAGCGTTTTCCCGCATCATCCCACAAATGACAGCCCTCGCCGCGCACCGGAACCAGCGGAAAACGACCGTAGGTGGGTAAAACATGCTGTTGAAAAAGATCGGCGGTGCTCATGGGAAGAGGCGGAGACTAGCGCCGATCCCGCATTTGGCAAAGCGGTAAATGACGACGTGGCGAGGCACGGCGATTTACAAATCCGGCCAGGCGATCGCCGGTGATTTGCCTTCCCAGATCTCTTGCGAGGGGTCCATCAGGTTTTTGCCGCCAAATATCGCGTGACCTTGCTTGTCGATCACGAGGGACATAACGCTGTTGTCAGCCCTCAACACGTAAGCCTTGCCTTTGAAAGGCTTGGGATCGAAGCGGTCGGTGCCGGGAATCATCGGGACGACGACGATCGGGCGAGCCGGATTGCAATTTTTGATAGCTCCGAGAAAATATGTGAATCCACATTCCCCTTTCTCCAAGGTCTTGGTTTCACTGATTTGGCCGTCCGGTTTGCGACCTCCGGGAATCCGGGCAGAGAACATTGATTCCGATTGGGTCATATCGGCGGCAAACAACTGGCGGAAAAAATCGTTAGAACTTTTCTTCCCCATGGACAGCGAACTTCCTGTGGATTCCCGCACTTTGGCGATCATGTCGAAATCGGGCATTTTGTCATATTCCGACTGGAACTCGAACAGGGCCATTCCGATTTGCCGCAGGTTGCATACGGCTTCGGGCATATCGTGTCCCCTACCACCTCTATTTACTAAAATTGGAGCAACTGCCATGACTACAACAAGCAACGCTGCCATGATGCCGATTCCATAAAGAATTTTTCTCATAATGGTTTTCTAAGAGGCTGTCTTAATATTGCTGAAGGCAGGCTCTAAGACGAGTTTGCAGCACAGATTGAGGTTGGAACTATCAGGGCTCATCGGAATTGGGCGGCACGGAAATTGCGGGGTTCTGGGTGGGATCGAGTTTTTCGGAACTCGGGCCGAAGAGTCGATGCTGGAGGGCTTCGATGATGCGGTCCTTACGTTTGATCTCGGCATTGGCCAGCGCAAGAAGGTCGCGGGTTTTACCTAACTCCTCCTCCAACCGCACGACCCGCGCCAAGAGGGCGGTGATGTCGGTTGGGCTCGCGTTGGGCATGTCGGGAGTGTGCCGGACATGAGATATGTCGCAAGTCAATAGGTGGCTCCGGGCGTACGCGTAACTACCTATCTTTAACTCACGCCCGCTCGAACCATGGCCGGAATTTCGCGCCGCGCATGTCAACTCCATCCAACAGCAGGCGCAACGCCTCGGGTTGGAGCGTGATCTTTCGCTGGCCGGTCTCACTCGGCTCGGGCCAGCTGAATGTGCCGCGCTCGAGTCGTTTTGTTGCGAGCCATAAACCCGTTCCATCAAAGCATAACAGTTTGATGCGCGTGCGGCGCTTGTTGGTGAAGACGAAAAGCGAGTCGTGCGTGAGCGATTGGCCCAGGTGCTCAACGGCCGCCGTGGTCAGACCGTTGAATCCCTTGCACATATCACAGGGTTCCACTGCGAGATAGACCTTGAGCGCAGCCATACCCAGACCGATCATGAGCGACCTCCTTCCTGATGACCGGCGATTTCGGCGAGAAGTCGTGCAGCCAAACTGATGTGGGTGGTCTCGCTGAGCAGGATCCGCCCGCCGCCCGCCAATTCGATAACCAGCGGATATGCGGCAGGCCTGGGCATCTCGACTTCTACGAACCGTGTGTGGGCGGCCCGTCCAATACGTCCCCGTCTCAGGGGTGATTTTGCAAACGACATGGCAAGAACCTATCAGACAGGAAGAATCCGGCTAGGGGGTCGATTTTAGGACGCTTACCTTGGGACAGCGGGGTCCAATGATCTCCCCCAGTTGCATGTGAATGCTTTGGCGAATTCCAATTTGATTACGGTTGCCGAACGGCCAAAGTCATCCGATATCGAGAATGTGGATACTATATACGGTTCCTCAGTGATTATTGAATCGCAATCTATAACAATGTAATATGTTCGACCATTTCGGAAATGCATCAATGCAGCGAAGCCTTCATGATGCGGTGACAACGGAACAAACTTGGTAATTCTGCGTGTGAGGAAGTATCCGGTGCCTAATACTAGAAAAACAGCAAACAGCAGTAATGAAAAAACAAGCAAGATTTTCAAACCGAATGATTTAATTTTGCCAGTGGAGCTAGAACCGAAATTCCGGATTTTCATGCATTAAGGTAATATTTACGAGAATTGCAGCAAAGGCGATTTTCACAAATTGTAAAATTAAAGCGACTATTCTCCCTTCCATGTCAGATACCATTCATAATCTGACAATAATACGCACCACCATGGAGCATTATTTATTTCCCTTTTGTATAACTGTCATTTCTCACGGTTTCCGAACCTCTCCTTTTGAGATATCGTTTGAGCGCGCGTATGCCATCATTCGCCTTTCTCAAGGGAGAAATAATTTTCCACACGTTGGATCTTTTGATTGATTTAAGTTGATTGTGGGATTCGTGAAGCGCTTTTAGCATCGAGTCCATATAGCAAATAAGAGGATAGTTGCTTTCCATCTGGATCATGATGTCTTCCCAACTCGTGACGAACTCCGTATCGGAAAACTTCAATTCGTCTTTGGATATCCTGTATAACAATTCATAAACGCCTAAACACAATGGAAACG
>CAYRLT010000282.1:0-8355 GCA_964425095.1 uncultured Luteolibacter sp. | reverse complement strand
CCGCGGTCGATGGCGTCCGCTACTGATTCACGGATCATTATTACAAGGGGCTGTTCTGATTCTGTCGGTTCTTGGTTCATTGGTATGGGATAGGGTGTGCGTTTTATCTGAGAAGCAACCATGCGCTGGTGAGGGAATAGGCGCGGCGGTGGAATGGGGCGAGCTGCCGGCCTTCCCGCTTGGCGCGGGCAAACTCTTGATTCAGTTTGAGGATGCGGCGGGCAAGGATGGCGGCAAGCTTGGCATTCATGGTGGCGAATGGCGGTTGGTTCAGGCGGCGGCTTGTGGGGCTTGGTCATCGAAGCGCGCCCATCCTTTGGCGGCCTTGGCGATGGCAGCGCGGACGAACGCGGCGGGAGTCGAGTTGATGCGCTTGGCCAGAGTTTCAATCTCCGCCCATCTTTCGGCCTCGATTGCGAATGTGATGCGGCTGAGTTTTCTTCCTGTCATGTTGCCCCATATCAAGCATTCATGTTCAAGCCCCTGGTTGTCATGAATTGTTTTGGTGGTGTGGTAGGATTTCACCAACTGGCCGCCAAAACGCAGGCTGTCTGTTTGATAATAAGGAACGCTCTGCATGCGTTCCGCATGGCGGGCAAGAATGGAGGTTGTGACGGAAACCCATTGAGTGGTCACGGTGAATGGTTGGATTTTCAAGGTGCGCGGGGCGGTGGCTGGCTTGGCTTTGGTGGCGGTCGGTGTTTTCATGGTTGGCAGTGTGTGGAATGGTAACGGCTTTTGAATATACGCTGAGCGTATGTCTTGCAAGTTAAATATTGCGCTGGGCGTATATTGGTGAAAGTTTTCTCTTATGACCTGGAAGGCGTTTGTGAATCGGTGGCGAATGGTGAATATCACCCGCTTGGGCGTGCCGAATTCAACGGTTGCGGAATGGCGGGCGGGGAAGAAAGAGCCGAAGGGGTGGCAGCGTGAGGCGGCGGAATTCTGGATTGAATCGAAGGCGGGACCTCCGCAAGATCCAGACAAGCAAGCGGCGAGGAAAGCCGATAAATGAGTCTGACACTTCACCGGAAACTTTATGCAATCCAAAGAACTGATTAGGCGAAAAAGGAAACTCCAATGGAGCGATCTGCAGTTGTTGGTTCTGATCGAACTGGCGGAAAAGGGGCGCTTGCGGTTGACGGATTTGATACACGCCACGGGCGCAAGCACTACGGGCGTTTGGAATGTTCTGATTAACCCCATCATTAGTGATTTGATCGTTAAGGAATGCTGCGGGACTCAGCGGCTTTACACGCTCTCGCCCGACGGAAAGCGGTCGATGGCGGAATTGTTCACCCCATCGGCGGGCAAGCGGGCGGCGACTCCCCCCCCTTAAGAAACCTTAAGGTTTTGAGAAAGTGCCGGACCGGGTTTGGCGTGGCCATTTGTTGAAAAACCCAAAGGTTTTGGCGTGGCCATTTGTTGAAAAATATCAAGGTTTCAGCCTGGCGATTCTCGCGCGGTTCATGGCGTTGCTGGGGTGGTGGTGATGTTCAATTCCTTGGCAACGCGCTTCTTCACTTCCTCGGGCGCTTGGATCGATTCAAGCACGATGGCGCGGAGTTCTGGCGAAGCGGGCGCGAGGTCGGCGCGTAGGCGGTCGGTCATGGCTGCCCATTTGGCGGCCTGAATCTTTGGGTCCGCTTTCGTGGCTGGCTTCCCGTCCTTGCCCTTCTTGCCGGTGGGCTGCTGGGTCTTGCCGTGGATGGTGTCGAGTTCGCCCTTGTATTTCGTGAAGCGGGCCTTGATGCGGCGGGCGCGGTCCTCGTCGGAGAATGAAACGCCGTTCGAGGTGGCGAGGCTTTGCGCGAAGTCGGCCACGTTCGCGGCCTGGGCGGCCACGCTGCCGCCGGGAATCACGGTGCCTAGGGTTTGCACAATCCGGGTTGCGGCCTTGGTCTGCTCTTCGGTGGTGCCGCTGAAAAGATCGTCCACGTTGCCGGGAATGGTGGTCAGTTTGAGAAGTGGATTCGGCGACTTGTCGAAAACCGGCTGGTCGAATGCCTTGGCCATGGATGAATCCCATACTTGGCCGAATACCGGAATCCCGCTGAGGTGGGAACTGGCGAGCGCATAGCTCCACGCTTTGGCGTCGGTGAGACGGTTCCACCAACGGGCAAAGAATTCGTCTTCTTCGTCTTCCTTGGCTTTCGCAAAGGCGGCAAAGAACGAACGAACCATGAATTCTGCGGCGAGGTAGCCCGCAAGGCCAACGAATGCTTGTTGCGCGGCCATGGGTTTTCCGTAGGTGCCTTTGCCGGTGGCGAGTTCCCGCACGGCCATGTAAGTGATGGCCAAATTTTTACGGCGCTCACTGACGAACAGGGCAAAGAACGCGGAAAGCGGGTTATCAAGAACACGCTGTTCGAATTCGGATCGCGCAAGGCGAAGGGTTGGCTGTGCGGCGCGGAGAAGCAGGCGTTCCACCTTGGAATCCGCAAGGCCTTTGGCGGTGTCTGGATCCACGCCGGCGCGAATGGCTGCGGCGCGGGTGTCTTCCCATACCACGGCGGCGCCCATCAGGTTCGCGGATGTGTCCACCAGGTTGATGGGGAACATGCCCTTTTCTGCCAGTGAATTGGACACGGCAAGAAGTGGGTGGTCGGATGGGCCGGAAGCCTTGGCCGTCTTTGCCTCGAATGTCGCGCCCTCTTCCAAGCGGCGGCGGATGGGTGGCGAATTCCAAGCGTCCTTGAATGCCTCGGGCCGTTTAGCAACCTGCAAGGCTCCCTTGATAAGCTTATTGGCCGGGATCTCGAACAGGACGTTCAAGGCGGCGGTGGCATTCACAAGGATGGTGGAAGCCCGCATGCCAAGCGTTCCAAGGGCGAAGGTTTTCAAAAGCCCCTTCATAGCTACTTCAAACTCGGCAAGGCCTTTGGCGTTGAGTGAACCGCCGGTTTCGATGCGTTCGAGCGTGCGGGCAAGGCTTTTATAATAGGTCGCGCCCATGCGGGTTTTCACGGCGGCGGCAAAGCCATCGTCACGGATCACGCCGGCCCATTCGCGCAAGGGTGCGACGTGCGACTTCCAGAAATTCGCCTGCGCGCGGTGGGCAAGGAACACGGCGAGCGCGTTCACAACGGCGGGGTTCGCGTAGTTGGTGACGCGTTCCTTGATGAAGGCCACGGATCGACCGCCTTGCTGCTGCGACTGGCCGTTGAGCGTTAGCCCGCCGGAATCGGAGCGGGAAACATCGTTGCGGATCGGGAAATAATTCTCGACCAGGCCAAGCCCCACGCCTTTTTCCGCGCGGTGGATTGCGTCCACGGTGCCTTGATCGGCTTTCAGGTAGTCCACCATCCACGCGCCAAGGGCTTTCACCTCGGGTTTCAAGAATGCTTCCAACTCGGTGCGGGTGGTTTCATCGAAGCCTAGCGCCTCCATCTTCGTGCCTTGGTCGGGCTGGTTCATCGTGAGGAGGATTTGCAAGGCTTCGAGCTGGTTCAACTGGCCAAGGGTCTTGCGTTCGCCTTTCGAAACTCTGCGCGTGAAGGTGACAATCCGGCGGCGGTTCTGGTCGGTGTCTTCCATTTCGGTGAACTTCTCCCATGCGGCATCCAGCGCGGCCACGTCGTAAGCGTCCAATTCGATGCGGTTGCCCTTGGCATCGGTGAAGCCGTTCACCTCTCCGCGAATGATGGCTTCAACGATCTGCTTGGGAACGGGGATTTCCTGCTCTTTGAATCCTTCCACTTTTGAAACGGGAATTTCTCCGGTTCTGGCGGTGAGGTCGGCAAGTTTCTTGGCCACGGCATATTCTGTGTTCACTCCAAAAATGGAACGCATGGCATGGGCGAGCGCCTGATTGTCGGCGCGGTTCATGTCGGATTCTGCAAGCTCGGCTTCGAGGAAATCGCCTTCCAGGGTTTCCACCGTGGCAATGACAACGGGGTCGGTGGTGAGTTCGCCAAGGCGGCGGAGTTTCTGCGAATTGGAAAGCATCCATTCCATGAATCCCTCGTTCAAGCGGGCGGCAAGTTTTTCGCCTGCAGCAATGGCGTTGGGGCGCTCCGCGAAGTCAATCGGGCGGTCGAGGTTCAAGCCTCTGCGGAAGGTGGCCACGCGGTGCATGCGCAAGTCACGGCGGCCCGCAAGGATGGTGAGCCATTCCTTGCGGCCTTCGGTGCGCACGTCGTGGAGTAGCTTCAAGCCTTCTTCCATGCGTGCGCTGTCTGCGTTCTCGAAATCTTGGAAAAGCTCGAGCGCGGCAATTTTGCCGTCGAGTTCTTCCAGCCGTTCGGGCGTGAGTGATGGCGCGGTTTCCAGTTCATCGCGTAGCTTGTCGGCGGTGGCGTCGGCTTGCTCGGGTTTCAAGCTCATGGCCTGCCGTGCCTGTTCAACGATGGCGTGTGCCACTGCGCCAATCTTGCCGCCACGGGTGCGGGACTCTGACACGTTCACGGCGGCGCGGTCGAATTCGCGGCGGATGGCGGCGCGGTAATGCTTTTGCAAGCCAGCTTCAAGCGCGCGCTCAATGCGCGGAATCAGTGCCACCATGTAAGCGGCGCGGGCTTTGCTGGTCTTGAGGTCTGCCACCTTGCGGAAGCTGCCAACAATCTTCCCGCGGATGTCGGGCGGCAGCGCTTTGCCGATGGCTTCGAGAATGGCGATGTCACGGATTTGTTCAAAGCGGGCGCGGTCGATGTCGCCGGCGTCATTGTCGAATTCACCGCGCAAGCGGCGGTCCTCATAGCGGCGCTTCACGGCGGCCACGCGCGGCTTCATCTTTTGATAGACGGCGGCCTTCTTCTCCGGTAACTTGATTTGCGCCTCGATGGCGGCAAGCAATGGGTCGGTGCGTAGCGTGATGGCAAAGGTTTCCCCTTGCTGCGTGCTGGGTGCCGCCAGGCTTACTTGGTCGGCTGTGGCTTCTCCTTCGCGATCTGGTCGCGAAACCATTGGTGCGCTTCCTTGGCCTGATTCAAGACCGAATCGGCGGCGGAATCCTGCAAGCCCGCTTTGTCCGTTGAGGGTGTAAGCGTGGAGTTCTGCGCCGGTGAAGCGTTCGATGGGGAATCCGATTGCACGGGTGAATTGGTCCGCTGAAACGCCGGCCTTGTCAAGGGCCGCCTGCATCTTTGCGGGCGTGGCGGTGATGGCTTTGGAATATCTCCCGGATGCGATGGCAAAGAGCGCCTGCGGCATGGTGCCAAGTGCTGCGACGTAATCGAAAAGCCCGGTTAGGGTGTTGCCGGTGGTAAAGGTATCATCAACCAGAATCACGGCTTCGCCCTCGGCGGCGGTCACGGTGCCGGTGAATTCATCCGCCTTGGACATGCGGGAAACCGCGTCGGCTCCGGTGTTGCCGGTGCGCTTGTTGGGAATGTGAATCGATTCTTCAACGCGGCCGCCGATGAGCGATTGCAAGCGATAGGCGGCGGCCAGTGGTAGCATGTTCACGCGGTCGCTTTCCGCCTGGGTGACTGGCACGAACACGGGTTTTCTTCCTGCCAGTGCTTCCACAAGCGCCTTGATCTTGGGCGCGGTGATGAACTTCCCGGCAATGTCCCATGCGGCTTGCTGGTCGCCGCCACGCTTGGCGGCCTTGTATGCTGGGGAAACCATCATGGGCGAGGGTTTCGATTCATCCAGCGGGACCAATGCGCCGCCGGGTTCTAGCAAGGCGTGGGTGAGGCTGTGAACGTTGGTCAGGCCGATCAACTCGCGCGCGGTGGCCGGATAGTCCACGGGTGCCACGCGGCGGAGTGCCACGGAAAAAGTGGGTTCCCATGCGTCGAGGTCTTCCATGCTTTCCGGGTTGGTCGCGATGGTGCCAAAGATCTTGCGTCCGTAATTGATCGACAAATCGGCGGCTTCGATCATTTCCGCCGGGGTCTGGAAATCAAAGCCCTGTTCGTTGAGAGTGCGGCGGAATTCATCCAGGCTGGGCATTTGTCCCTTGGGCAAAAAGAATTCGTTCACTTTGCGGGTGCGGGCGGCTTTGTTCGCGCCGTTCTCCGGGTTGTTCATCATGCCTTCGAGCAAGCGCGCCACTTCACCGGCCAGCGGGTCGCCTGAATCTCTGAGCGTGTCCGGGTGTGGAATCTTGCCCTTCAAGGCTTCCTGAATCTCCATGAATCCCTGCATGGATTCGGCGAGCTGCTCGGCCTCCATTTGCTTGGTTAGGTTCTCCATCTGGAATTCCGGGTTCAGTCCTGCGGCCACGTCGAGCCAATAGCCGAATTCGGAATCAATCTTGCCCTCGGTGCGGAGGCGGGCGAAGTCGGAGGCAATGCGAAGCGCGGAAGCAATCACTTCCTTGAACGCGCGAAAGAAGTTCTTCACTGGCGACGGCAAGGCGCTGTCCTGAATCTTTCCGGCGGCGTTGTTAGTGGCGATGAAAGAAAAGGCCTCGGCGATTTCCTGCGCGCGTTCCACCTCGGGCATGTTGGCGATGTCGTCGGCAAGGATCTTGGTCTTGGTCTGCTGTTCGGTGTCGCGGATCCAGCCAATCAACTTTGATTCGGAAACTTTGCCATCGGCCATCAACCACTTGCCTACACCTTCGGCGGCTTCTTCGATCACTGTCAACGGCGTGCCTGTGCGGTTGATTTCCGCAACGATTCTCGTGATGGCTCCGGCGCGAATGTTGCGCGAGGTTCCAAGAATTGGCACGTCGGACAAAAGCGGGCGTTCAATGCCCATGTCCGTTCCTGCCTGGCGCATGAGGATGTCAACGCGGGCGTTGGCCTTGGCAATGCGCTGCTTGTTATCGCCTGCCCATGTTTCAAGCGTCGGGTCGGCGTTCGTTTGGCGGCCGGTGAATGTGGCCTCTGGATTGCTGGCGTGGTAGTCGGTGAGAAAGTCGATGTATTCGCGCACGGCGCGCGTGGTGTCCACCTCGGCGGTTTGTTCCCATTCGCGCACGGCTTCAAGTGCCTGCTCTTGATCGTCGTAAAGCGCGGCGGGGGCGTCGGGGAAGCTCACTTGAATCTTGCCGTCCGGTTGTTTCTCCATGGTGGGCAAACCGGCTTCCTGATTGCCGGTGGCTTCGGCGGCCTCGGCTTCGATGCGCTCGCGCGCGGCCTGTGAATTCTCGCGGCGCTCTTCCTTGGGCGTTTCAATCTGCGCGGCCTTGAGCGTCTCCGCTGCGGCGGCAGGATTTTCAGCGGCGAGCGTGGCCACTTCCTCGATGGTCTCCGCGCTGTAACCGGCAAGGGCGAGTCCGTCGCGATCTTGCAAAGCCTCGGCAAGGCGTGGCGCGCGGACATAATCGGCGATGGTCGAGCCGGTGCCGCCAACGATTCCGAAAATGAGGGACACGCCGGCCACGTCGCCAAGGGCGGCGGCTTCGTCGGCAAGAACGGTGTCCCAATTCGGGCCTTTGATTTCCTCGTTGAGCACGGCGGCGAGTTCCTGAATCACGGGGCGTGTCAGGTCTTGGCCGACTTCCTGCACGGTTTCCGCTGCGGTGACGGTGGCAATGCGCGCAAGTCCTGTGGCAACCGCTCCCGGCTTGCCGTAAGCAAGAAGCTTTGCGTTGAGCTTTGGCAGGCGCGCGCCAAGCGTGAACACCTGCAAGCGGTCAATGCCGGCCTCGATCGGTGCGGCGGTGTAGGCGATGGCGGCCAGCGTGTCCGGGTCGGCGTCGGGTTGTTCGCGGCGGAGTTGGGAAAAATTGCGTTCGCCATAAGCGGCGACAACCGCGGGCAAGCCTGCGCCATACGGCAGCGCGGCCCCGGCCATGAGTGGCAAGGACTCGGCGGCCATGACTCCCCAATCTCCCGCCGTATCCCAAAAGCCTTCCCGCTTGTCGTCAAGGTAGCGGCGAACTTTCACGCCTGCGGTCTGGATGTCCTGCGCAAAGGTGGCAGTTCCCTTCATGCGGTTGATTTCGGTTTGCATGCGGGCCTTTTCCGCCGGGTCTGTTTCCTTGGCGGCGATTTCCTCGAACAGGGTCACGTTGCCACGCGCTGAAAGTG
This sequence comes from uncultured Luteolibacter sp., assembly GCA_964425095.1. GTDB lineage: Bacteria > Verrucomicrobiota > Verrucomicrobiia > Verrucomicrobiales > Akkermansiaceae > Luteolibacter. Next base: position 427 of record CAYRLT010000282.1, on the reverse strand, counting down.
TGCCGGTGCCAGTGGTGAGCATGTCCATGCCGGAAGTGGCGGCAGCGCCAAGGCGTTTGAAATAATTCTGGATGTCCTCGCCCTCGGCCTGTGCCTGCAAGGCGATCAAGCCCATGATGCGGTCACGGGTGGCTTGGTCGGCTGCGCCGTAGGATTCGAGCGCGAGCACGTGTGCAGCTTTCTTGCCGTCACCCTGGGCGATGTCTTCGACGGTTTTTCCCTCCATGTCTGCCACGGCCTCGAATAGCGCGCGGCCTGCTTTGATTTCACTGTCGGAAAAGTCGGAGAGAATGCCGGCATATCCCGCGCGGGCGGCTGGCGCGAATTTCTTCCAGTCTTCGCCCGTGGTGGCCTTGCCCTGTTCGATGGCATAGGACAAGGGGCGGCCTTGGATAGCGGCGCGCTGCGCTTCCTGTGCGATGCGGCG
>CAYRLT010000281.1:0-3760 GCA_964425095.1 uncultured Luteolibacter sp. | reverse complement strand
GGTGGGGATCGTAATCTTCCAAGCGGATGTCATCGATGGTGAAGGCATCGATATCGCGGACGTTCGGATTCAGCCAAAGTTTGGGCAAGGCTTTCGGTTCGCGGGCGAGTTGGATTTCCGCTTGTTCGAGATGGTTGGTGTAAAGGTGGACATCGCCGAAGGTGTGGACGAAATCCCGCGCTTCGTAGTTGCAGACGTGGGCCACCAATTCGGTGAGCAAGGCGTAGGAGGCGATGTTGAACGGGACGCCGAGGAACAAATCGGCGCTGCGCTGATAGAGTTGGCAGGACAGTCCCGGCCGACCGCCATCCACGGCTTCATGGACATAAAATTGAAACAGCAAATGGCAAGGTGGCAGCGCCATTTGGTGGATTTGGCCGACATTCCAAGCGGAGACGATGTGGCGGCGTGACGAGGGGTTTCCCAGCAGGCCGTCGATGAGCAGGCGGATTTGATCGATGGAGCGGCCTTCGGGAGTCGGCCAAGCGCGCCATTGTTTGCCATAAACCGGGCCGAGTTCGCCCTCGTCGTCGGCCCATTCGTCCCAAATCGTGACGCCGTTTTCCTTGAGGTAGCGGGTGTTGGTTTCGCCCCGGAGAAACCACAACAATTCGTGGATGATCGACCGGAGGTGGAGTTTTTTGGTGGTCAGGCAGGGAAATCCTTCGCGTAAATCATACCGCGTCTGGCGGCCGAAGACCGATACGGTGCCGGTGCCGGTGCGGTCGGCGCGTCGTTCGCCGTTGGCCATCACGTCGCGCATCAGATCGAGGTAAGTTTTCACGTCGTGAGTATGCCATGCAGAGGGCCTCCGCCGCAAGAAAAACGCTGCGGGACAATACGAAACGCTACAGAATCCTGGCGCGCAGGAGTTCCGTCACCTGTTTGGGATTCGGTTTGGTGGCGGCGAGTTTCATCACTTGGCCGGTGAGGAAGTTGAGGAGTTTTTCGTTGCCGCCCTTGATGGCTTCCACTTCGGACGGGTTGTTGGCGATCGCCTGATCGACGAGTGCTTCGAGTTCGCCGGCTTCGGCTTTTTTGAAACCGAGGCTATCGGCGATGGAGGCGGGGGCCTTTTCGGGGGTTTGGTAGAGAATGGCGAAAACCTCGTTGGCCTGGTTTGAGGCGAGTGTTCCGTCTTCGACGAGCATGAGCAACGCGTTGAGTTGCGCTGGGGCGACCGGACATTCATCGATGCCGATGCCTTGCTCGTTGAGTTTGCCCATCAGGTTGTTGATGATGAAGTTGGCGACTTTTTTCCCGGGGATGGCGGTGCCGGTGGCGGACTCAAAATAGGCGGCGAGGTGGCGGTTAGAAGATAAGACTTCCGCATCGTAGGAGGTGACGTCGAAGTCGTTTTTAAAACGCGCAGCGAGTTGGTGTGGGAGTTCGGGCACCAGCGGGCGGACTTTTTCCAGCAGCGGTGCGGTGCGGATGGGGAGGAGATCAGGACAAGAGAAATAGCGGTAATCGTGCGCATCTTCCTTGGTGCGCATCAGCTGGGTTTCGCCGCGATCATCATCCCAGCGGCGGGTCGATTGAATTTGCGGGATGTGGCGATCGAAGTCTTCGGTCTGGCGGTGGATTTCAAAGTGGATGGCGCGGCGGATGGCGGAGATGGAGTTGAGGTTTTTGAGTTCCACCTTCGGGCCGAGCGGATCTTCGGCATTCTTGCGCAGCGAGATATTCACATCGCAGCGGAGTTGGCCTTTTTCCATATCAGCATCGGAGACGCCGCCTTGCTGGAGGATCATTTGGAGTGAGCGGAGGTAGGCGAACGCCTCCTCGGCGGATTCGAGATCCGGCTCGGTGACGATTTCCATGAGTGGCGTGCCGGCGCGGTTGAAATCGATCAGAGATGAGTTGCCGAGGTGGGTGGACTTGGCGACGTCTTCCTCAAGGTGGATGCGGTTGAGGCGGACAACCTTGTTCGGCGTGGCAATATTTTTCCGGTGATCGGTGGGGTAACAATGATCGTAGAGCGGGACGCCGCCGCCGATGCAGAGGGGAAGGTCCATCTGCGTGGTTTGATAGTTCTTCGGCATGTCCGGATAGAAATAGTTTTTCCGGTCCCACTTCGAAATTTCCGGCGAGCCGCAATCGATCATCAGGCCGGTGAGCAGGGTTTTTTCGATGGCTTCCTGATTGAGGACGGGAAGCGCGCCTGGCAGGCCGAGGCAAACCGGGCAGGTGTGGGAGTTCGGTGTGTCGCCGAACGAAGTGCGGCAGGCGCAGAACATTTTGGTGTTCGTTTTGACCTGGCAGTGGACTTCGAGGCCGATGGTGACGAGGTAGGGCATGGGAGCTGGGGATGAAGAATTTTTTAACCGCCAAGACGTAAAGGTCGCCAAGGAAGATATTGATATTGTGATTAAGAAAACTTGGCGTTCTTTGCGTCTTGGCGGTTCAAATGAAATCTTGGATCAGAGATTGAGATCTTTGAGGAGGGCTTTGATTTTTGGGTCTTCTAGGGTCTTGGTTAGGAGTGGGTGACGGAGAAGGGTGCTGAATTTTCCTTCGCGAGCCAGGTTTTGGAGTTCGGGGTCATCGACGATAATGGCGCGGGGAATGGCTTCGCCGGTTGCCGGGTCGATAACGGGTTTGGAGGGGGTTTTGGATTCGCGGGTGATGGCTTTGGCGAGCTCCAAGCGGGAGGGATCGGTCGTTGGATCGAACAGTTGGAGCCATGCTTGGGGGATCGATTTGAGCACGGATGCTTTGAGGGCGAGGGCGGTGTCCGCCATGCGCGAGTGAGGGGATTTTCCGGCGCTGTCGCGGATTTCTGTGACGGCCCCGGCATGATAGATCAAGATTGCGACGATGGTTGCGACGAGGCAGGTGGGGATCAGGGTGAAGAATGCGGCGCCGAGCAAACGGGTGAGCGTGAGTGGGGGCTTGGGGTATTCATCCGCCGTGTTTTGAAACGGGCTGTAGAGGAATTTCACCAGCACTCTGCCGAGCAGGAAGGTGACGAGAAAGCCGACGATTGGGATGACTCCGGCAAGCCATGGGACGTGGTTTCCGAAACAGGCTCTCACCAGATCCGGGCCGAGCTGCCAAAGGCGGAGGCCGACCCATGCGCTGCCGCCGAGAACTACGCAGCCAAGAAAGATTCTCATGATCCCGCGCAGCAACACAAACCCCGCGCAGATCACGAAAATGGCGAGAGCGATGGTGCTGAAACTGATGAGATCGGGAGACATGTTAAATGGGATCAGTGGACCAAGCTTTTATGTCTGAGCAGGTGATCGGTTAGGACGAGCGTCGCCATGGCCTCGACGATGGGGACGGCGCGCGGAAGGACGCAGGCGTCGTGGCGGCCTTTGCCGGAGAGTTCGGTGTTTTCGCCGCCGGAGGTGACTGTTTCCTGAGATGTCATAATGGTGGCGGTGGGCTTGAAGGCGACGCGGAAAACGATGTGTTCGCCATTGGAAATTCCGCCTTGCACGCCGCCGGAGCGGTTGCTGGTGGTGCGGACTTTGCCATCGACCATGCGGTAGGGGTCGTTGTGTTCGCGGCCAGTTAGAAGAGTGCCCTCGAAGCCGGAACCGATCTCGAAGCCTTTGGTGGCGGGGATGGAGAGCATGGCTTTGGCGAGATCCGCCTCAAGTTTGTCGAAGACCGGTTCGCCAAGGCCGGGCGGGCAATTGCGGATGACGCACTCGATGACTCCGCCGACCGAGTTGCCATCGGCGCGGATGGTTTTGATGCGCTCGATCATGGGATCGACCATGGTGGGGTCGGCGGTGCGGACGATGTT
>CAYRLT010000280.1:0-7880 GCA_964425095.1 uncultured Luteolibacter sp. | reverse complement strand
CCAGTGCGGGTTTGCATGGCCTCGAAGGTGATGCTGGCTCGAGTTACAGCAAGGCGGCTTCGATGCAGGGTCCCGAGTGGTCGGCCGGCATTCAGTTTTCGAAGCCGTGGAATCGCGACAACCTCGAGGCTCAGAAGCGTGCGGCCAAACACGAACGCACCCAGGCCATGATCAAGAGTGGAGACATGCGGATCCGCATCGCCTTGGAAGTGGATACGGTGATGAGCCGCCTGCAGGCCGACCAGCAGCGGCTCACCGCAACCCGCAAGAGTCGTGAAGCTGCGGCCCAGTCCGCCGATGCCGGACTCAAGCGGCTCAACGAGGGAGTGGCCACCAGTTTTGAAGTCCTGCAGTTGCAGCGGGAATTCTCCCAGGCGAGAAGCCGGGAGATTGCGGCGCTCACCGATCTCAACAAGAACATCGTCGATCTTCAGATGGCGACCGGAACTCTGCTAGATGAGCAGGGTGTGAATCTGGTGCCCGACTTCTCGAGTGCTTCCGAGGTTGGGGGACCCGAGCCAGTCGTTAATATTCCGGCCTCCGAGAAGTCTGTTTCGAGAGCTTCGCGTGTGCGCAAACCCGGGGCTCGCAAGCTCCCATGATGACATTCCTCCGTGCAAGCCTTCCATTGAATCCAACGCTTCGGACTTCCATGATTTTTGGCCGCCAGCTGATGCCGATCCTGACCGTTATGGTCTTTTTCTCCGCGTCATTGAATGCGGGTGCCGCAGAAGGCTTGGTTTGCGAAGGGGTTGCGAAGCCTCGGCAATCCGTGGTGATGAGCGCCTCGCTCAGCGAGGCTATTGTTAGCATCAATGTGGAGGAGGGTGAGCGCATCGCCAAGGGCCAGGTGCTGGTTAACCTCGAATCCGAGAAGGAAGTTCTTTCCGTTGAGCGGCTGGAAGTGATGGTGACGAAGGCTGAGTTCGACTTCAATGCGGTAAAGCGGTTGTTCGATCAGAAGGTGACAAGCCGCGATGAAATGCTTTCAAAGGAAGTGGAGCTCAAGCGGATGCAGGTCGAGTTGGAGATGGCCAAGGCGGTGGTGGCTGAACGACAGATGTTGGCACCATTTGACGGAGTGGTCGTGAACCGTTATCGTGAGCCGGGTGAGGCCGTCAATGAGGCGGACCCGATCCTCAAGGTCATTGATGCCGACAAACTGCTGCTGCTCTTTTACATGGATGTGCGGATGCTTTCCATTCTGAAGGTGGGGGATCAACTCGATGTCACGTTTCCGGAGATTTCGCCACCCTTGGCGCGCAAGGCGGTGATCACGTTCGTCGATCCTGAAGTGGATGGCCGCAGCGGGATGTTTCGCGTCCGCCTGTTGATGGAGAACGCAGATCATGCGGCGCGTCCCGGGATGAAAGTTCGCACTGAAATCCCATCAATCCCATAAGCGTCTCCAAGGATGGTTGCCGACAATGATTCCGATTTTGACTTCCTTGCTGGTTTTGCCGGTGAGCCGGGTCAGTTCTGGCCGCGCTTCCGCGCCCATGCCCAGCGGGTGATGATGGCCGAGGGGGCGTGCATCCTGATCCAGTTGCCCGGTCAGGCCGTGCGCGTCTTGTCGCAGGATTCGGCAAAAAGCGCGCGCTCGATCGTCGATAGCGGGCTGGTGACGCAACTCGATGTCATGACGGATGGGGGGCTGCATGAATGGATCGATGGCATGGCGGTGGCGAGTCTGTCAGCAAGTGCGGGGTCCAAATTGTGGTTGGTATTGTTAGAGGCGGCGAGTGCCGCGCCTGCTGAAGCGGTGCGCGAGCTCAGGTTGTTAGCCGATTCCTATCAGTCCCGTCGTCGCGAGCAGCGGACAGGAGCGCAGGTGGAGGAGATTAGCGAGGTGCTTGACCTGGGTTTGAATCTCGGTGCCAGCGGGGATTTTCTGAATGCCGCCTTGCGGCTTTGCCACCGGCTTTCATCGCAACTTAAGGCAACCCGGGTGTCGTTGGCATGGTTGGAGAGCAGCGGGCTGAAGGTGCTTGCGACCAGTCACGGTGGTCGGGTCAATTCGGACAGTCATGAGGCGGAATGCATGGTGCGTGCCATGGAGGAAGCCTTGGATCAGAACAACGAGGTGGCTTACCCGGCGATTCCCGGCAGCCAGGCGATTACGCGGGAACACAAGATTTTCAGTGAGCAGCATGAGAGTGGCGCAGTTCTATCCGTTCCACTGCGCGATCCTGTTAGGATTGAGGTTGTTGGGGTGCTGATGATTGAGAGGGCTGTCGGGGATGTATTATGGAGTGAGTTGGAGATCGAGCACCTGCGTCTGGCATCAGACCTGATCACCCCGCGACTGGTCGCGCTCTATGAGTCATCGGGCTGGTTAGGCCGGCGCATATGGCGATCGCTGCGGCGCAATGTCGCCGGACTGCTTGGAGTCGAGCACACCGGTTGGAAGTTTGCTTCGCTGTTGATTTCTCTAACCGTGTTGTCGCTGGCCTTGATTCGTATGGAGCACAAAGTCAGGTCGCCATTCCTTTTGAAGACGGATGCGGCGGCAATCGCCACCGCGCCTTTTCCAGGTTTCATTGATGAGGTCCGTTATCATTTGGGCGATGTGGTGCGCAAGGATCAGGTGCTGGTTACGCTGGACCGTCGTGAGTTGCTTTTGGAGGAGGTCAACGTGATTGCGGCGCGCGACAAGAGTGAGCGTGAGGCAAGGGCTTATGAGGCCGAGGGCAAGTTGGCGGAATCCCTGATGGCCAAGGCGGCCAGCAAGCAGGAGGATTCGAAGCTCGGGATTTTGCGCCATCGTTTGGCGATGACCGAGATCAGGGCACCGTTCGAGGGGATTGTGGTGGAGGGAGACCTGCGTGAAAGGCTCGCCTCGCCGGTGCAGGTCGGGGAGCAGTTGTTCAAAGTCGTTCAAATCCGTGATTTGGTCGGTGAGTTGCAAGTGGACGAGCGGGATATTGGTTTCCTCTCCCAAGGTCAGGAGGGTGAGCTTGCCTTCGCGAGCCGTCCTGGGGATCGATTCGGGGTGAAGATCATGCATTACGAACCGGTTGCGGAAGTGCGCGAGCAGGGCAATGTCTTCAAGTTGCGGGCGCAGGTGCAGGGCGAGCCGCAGGATTGGTGGCGTCCGGGCATGAGTGGCGTCTGCAAGGTGAACGCCGGCAAGGCGAGCCTGTTGTGGATCTTCACCCATCGAACCATCGAGACCATCCGGATGTGGCTATGGCTTTAGACCGTTTGCAAGTCGCTTTTCCAACCTGTCGGCGACGTCGGGTTTCCATTGAATGAGACCCATTCCACCAACCTATGACGAGCATTGGCATCGCGTGGCTCCACGTCGTGTGCGGCTGCGGCCATGTGTCGACATGTTCGCACAGAGTTTCCGGGGTCGGCGTTGGTATGTGGTTAGGGATTCGTTGAGCGGTAAATTTTTCCGCATTCGTCCGCCCGCCTACGATTTTATCTGCGAGCTCGAGCGCAGTCCGACCGTGGGTGACGCGTGGCAGCGGAGGATGGAGATCGATCCTGAGAATGTCCCCGGTCAAGGAGAGGTTGTGCGTTTGCTCAGTTCGCTTTACCGGTCCGGGTTGCTCAGCAGTGATGAGGAAGGGGATGTCGAACCCTTGGCGGAGGCCTTTGCCGAAGAGAAGCGGTTGGAGGCGAGGCAGCGTTGGTCAAGCATCCTGTTCTTCAAGATGCCTTTGTGGAATCCGGACCCGTTCCTGCGGAGAACCCTGCATTGGGTGCAGGGGATTTTCACCCGTTGGGGATTATTGGTGTGGCTGCTGCTTTTGATCTGGGGTGCTGCGGAGGTGGCCAATCATTGGAAGGCCTTCACTGCGGAAACTTCCGGGATTCTCGGGTTCGGCAACCTGCCATGGATGCTCATGACTCTCGCTCTGATCAAGGCGCTGCATGAAGCAGGACATGCCTATCTCTGTCGGAAGTATGGGGGTGAAGTGCCGGAAACCGGCATCATGCTGTTGCTGTTCAACCCCTTGCCCTACGTCGACGCTTCATCGAGCAGTGCCTTGCGCAGCAAATGGAAGCGGATCGCGGTCGGTGGTGCCGGCATGTATGTCGAGTTGGCGGTAGCGGCAGTCGCGGCGATCATTTGGGCCAACAGCGGCGAGGGTGTGGTGCACCGCGTAGCTCACAATGCGGTGGTGGCGGCCTCGGTGGTCACCGTCTTGTTCAATGCGAATCCCTTGTTGCGTTTCGACGGCTACCACATGCTTTCGGATTGGCTGGAACTGCCGAACTTGCAGAGGAACTCCAGCAAGATGGCCCTCTATTTATTAGAACGTTACGGCTTCGGTTTGCGCGCCGCGGTGAATCCTGCGGAAAGCCGCAGGGAGGCCACTTGGTTCACCACCTACTTCTTTTCATCCGTCATCTATCGCACACTGATCCTGTTCGGAATCTTGCTGGTGATTTCCGTCCACTATCTGGTCTTCGGCGTGTTGCTGGCGCTGGTCTTCGCCTTCATCTGGTTGGTGATGCCGGTGGCCAATGCGGTGGCTTACCTCTGGAGTAGTCCACGGCTCGATTCCTGCCGTCGACGCGCGGTGGGGGTGTCCTTGGTGGTGCTTGCCGTGTTGGTCGGATTCTTCGCTTTGGTGCCGATGCCGAACCATTTCCGCGCGGATGCTGTGGTGAAGGCTGAAAACTTTTCCCGTGTCTATGCCGGAACCAACGGTAATTTGGTGAAAATATTGGTGCCGTCCGGCCAGATGGTCGCCAAAGGGACCCCGCTCTTGCAATTGGCCAACCAGGAATTGGACCACGGGCTTGAGGCGGTGGATGCCGAGCAGATGCGCACCGCGGCCCAGCTCAGGTGGGCGCTTGAGGAGGATCCGGTGGCCTATCAGAGTTTGCAGCCTTACATTCGGGCGCTTGAAGCCCGGCGCGCCCGGTTGTTGGAAGACAAGGAGGCGCTCGTGCTCAGATCCCCAACGGACGGCCGCTGGCTGGCGCCTGAGGCCGGACTCTATATGGGGGGCATGTTGTCGCGTGGTCTCGAAGTCGGCGTAGTCCAGGGAGAAGGGGATTTCTATGTGTCCGCAATCATCAAGCAGGATGATGTTTCGCGGATTTTCACCAAGGACCAGGTGCATCAAGCCGAGGTCAGGGTGCGTGGTCAGGAAGGAACGATTCTGGGTTTGACCGATTTGCAGGCCTTGCCCACGGAACGGGAATCCTTGCCTTCGGCATCGCTGGGTTTGCTCGGTGGTGGAGAAACCGCGGTCGACACCCGGGGCTCGAGTCAGTCGGCAGGAGGCTCCCGACGTGGTTTCGGCAATGCTGGGCAGGCGACGCGTCCAGCGCAGCCGGTGTTTGAGATCAGGGCCGCGCTTGATCGTAAGGACACCGATGCTCTGCAGCTGGTTCACGGGCAGAGGGCGATCGCGCGGATGACGTTGCCTGCCGAACCACTGCTTTGGCAATGGGTGCGCTCGATCAGGCAGTTGTTCCAGCGGACCTACCAGATCTAGCCGTGCCATGACGCCCAGTGAACACCAACGCCATTTGTGCGAATCCAAGGCTCCCAAACCTAGAAAAGGGTTTGACCGTCTTGCGGACGGGTTGGTGGGTCGGTGGAAACGCGCGCCTTGGGTTGCGCGTCGTTTGCAAGCAGTGGCGGCTGAAATCGCCGCCATGCGTGATGGTATCGAAAAATCTCCGGAGAGCGGCTTGGATCAAATGCTTCATGAACTGCGGCAGCAACGCCGGCGCAGGCCATTCGATCATTCCAATTTCATCAAGGGGCTCGCCGTGCTGGCAGTTGTGGCCGAACGCGAGTTGGGCCTGCGGGCCTATGAAGTCCAGTTGATGGCATCGGCAGCTTTGATTCAGGGGTATTTCACGGAGGTGGATACGGGTGAGGGAAAGACACTGGCGATTGGCATTGCGGCCGCATTCAAGGCGCTCAATGGCCTGCCGTGTCACGTCATCACCGCGAACGATTACCTGGCGGGTCGGGATGCCGAAAATCTGGGCGGTTTTTACAAGCGGGTCGGACTCACGGTCGGTGCGGTTTTAGGTGAGGACGACGATGCCAAGCGACGGCAGGCTTACGGGTGTGATGTGACATACAGCACCGCCAAGGAAGTGGCTGCCGACTATTTGCGTGACAGGCTTCGCGGTGTGGATGCCGATGCCCGGGGCAAGCGCTTGATCGATTTGGTCAACGGTCGTGAGCCAGCGGGTAGGGCGGTCCAGCGAGGGTTGCATGCGGCCGTGATCGACGAGGCGGACCATGCGCTCATCGACGAAGCAGTGACGCCACTGATCATCAGTCGCCCTCTCGAGGCAGGGGAGATGGAGCCGGTGGCGAGAGCTGCTTGGGCATTGGTGAAGACCTTCGAGCCGGGGATTCACTATCGGGTGGATCGCACCGCTCGAGTGGTGGAGTTGCTGGAACCCGGAATGGAATTGGCCTGTCACGAGCTCGACTTGCCTAGGACAGGTTTGTGGGCAAGTGACCGGCGGAGGGTTCATGTCATCCGACAGGCGGTGGAGGCGCGTGAGCTGTTCATCAGGGACGAACACTACGTCGTCGATGAAGGCAAGGTGGTGATTGTCGATACTTCCACCGGCAGGCCGATGCCGATGCGTTCGTGGCAGCAGGGACTGCATCAGATCATCGAAGCCAAGGAAGCTTTGGAGGTGAGCGGAGGCAGTGAAACGATGGCGCGAATCAGCTTCCAAGCCTATTTCAGGAAATATCAATTTCTTGCGGGTGCGAGCGGCACCTTGAAGGAAGTTGCGGGTGAGATTTGGCACACGTATCACGCCCCCTTCGTCAAGGTTCCGCGCAACCAACCGTGCAAGCGTCAATATGCCGGCGTCCGCTTTTGTGCGACCCGCGAGGAACAACAGCAACGCCTCTTGCACGAAATCAAATCCCGTCACGGTCGTGGCCAGCCCTTGTTGATAGGTTCGAGAAGCGTGGAGCGCAGCGAGCAGGTCGCGGCTCTCCTTCGTGCGGAAAAAATTCCTGTCACGGATCGCGTTCTGAATGCGGTTCATCACCGTCGTGAGGCAACACTCGTATCGCTTGCGGGAAGGAAGCACGCGATCACCATCTCCACCAGCATGGCCGGTCGCGGAACGGACATCCGTCTTGAAAAAGAAGTCGAGATTCTGGGCGGGCTTCATGTCGTATCGGTCGATGCGAACCAGAGCGCGCGGGTCGATCGGCAGTTGTTCGGGCGTGCGGCGCGGCAGGGAGATCCGGGTTCTGTGATGTCGATCTACAGTGCCGATGACGAGTTGCTAGTCCGCTTCATCCCGCAGGCTGTGATGAGAATCTGGACGCGTGCATTGGGCATGAAGTCGATGTGGGAATGGCCTCAGTGGATGGGACGATTGCTGCTGCTTTGGTCGCAGTTCCGGACCCAGCAATTGGCCGCGCGAAGCCGCCGGAATGTCATGCTCGCCGAGACCGAAATCCGCCGTTCGCTTGGCTTCGCTGTCGGTCGATGATGATTTTTTTCCCGTTCTGTGGGATTTTGCGGCCTTGTTCCCCCGCGATTTGCTTGGGAAAACAAGAGCAGCAAAATATGCGCAGTCAATAATGATTGACGCGCGATGAGAATTTGAGTCGAGTCTGCGCACTGTTTTCAGCTCCCCTGTCCTCACTCCATGTTCTCCCGCTTCTTCAGTGCCAAAACCTCCGCTTCCCGGTCGGGAAGGATGGTTGCATTTGGAGCAATCTCACAGGTGGATCAGTTCGAGGTGGAGTCCATGGAACCGCGCATCCTTCTCTCGGCCGCACCCATTGATGCGCCACTCGGTGGTGCTGATGTGAGCGCGGTGCCGGACATCCAAGTCAGCTTCGACCAATCGGTTCAGCAATCATTTGTCACCACCAGCGACGAGATCTCTTCGTTGAATGATGATGAAGGAGA
>CAYRLT010000279.1:0-16162 GCA_964425095.1 uncultured Luteolibacter sp. | reverse complement strand
GGACTCCGCCATCTCGCGGGCGGCGACGACGCGGGCAGTCTTGCCATCGGTTGAAAACGCAAAAAACAAGTAGCGGTCGGCGATGGTGCGGCCGAGGGCGTAGAAGCGTGAAGCGCCATCCGAGCGTTCGTTATCCGGCAGGAAACGGACGGCGAAGGGGTCTTCAAACGCCTCCTCCAACTCGCGGGGCTTGATGCTCCGGAGATCGAATTGCACGTCGATGAGATCGAGTTCCATGTGCGGACAGTGTGCGGATGGGTGGCGAAAGTGCAATAAAGAGTTTGTGCTGACTTTTGCGGGCGTGGGAGATCCTGCCGGAGGGGCCTTCAACCGCGAATCAACGCGAATGCGTGCGCGTGGAGATGGTCATTGGTGTAAAACCCCGGATTTTGAGAATCCAGTTCTGAGAATCGGGGTCGATTGGGGTGGGTTTGTGGTGGATGCGGGATGAGGTCCGGGATTTGTAGCGCGAGTTGCATTTGCTGGACAAATACGGCGCGCGGTTGGACAACAGTCACTAGAAATCATGAAGATTTTACTCCTCGCATTGCTTCTAGCAGGCCGCATGTCGGTTGTCGCGGACAATGTTATTGGAGTCATCATTGATCGTGAAGATGAAGCGCCAGCGCAATCAGAGATCGTTGTTGATTATGATTATGACGGGAAGGAAACCCTGACGCTAATCCTTCGCAATATTAATATGAATTCGGCCGCGCGCGGAGTGCAGGGGACGGTCGAGGTTCAAAACGGTCAAATTCTCATTGTGCCAAAAGAGAGCTATGACGATAAAGGGCCTTTCGAGAGTGTTCGTTGGTATGGCATTCGCTATGTGATCTCGAATGTTCGTCCGGGCATTTACACCCTTGTGCACGATGACACTGCATCGGAAGGTCAGGATCGCGTAGTCACGACGCGAATCGACTTATCCACTGCAATGAAGGGCAGAAATCATGTAACATTCGAGAAGCCAGATGTCGCTGATGATCCTCTGGCCATACCTACGCCATCCAAAAATCCGGATGTCAACCGGACGGTTTCTGAGGAGGAATACAGCCAGGTTTCAAAGCGGATTCTTGAGCGCATCATGGCGCTCAGGGAGGTCCATCCGACGCTCGGTCAGATGACTTCAGCCGCAGGATATGAGTATCATGTGACGTGGGTGCTCGACGATCCGACAAAACCTCAGAGCAAGGTCAATGCCCGGCGGGAGGTTTTCGGGAAAGATGGATATTGGTTCTCGCTCCAGTTCTATCGAGGACAATGGGGCGGCGCGGCAGCTTTTTTTCCTATAGAATTTGGAGATCTCAAGCTGTGGTTCCAATATGGACATGGTGGAAATACGAAGGAGATTGTTGCCGTCACAAAAATCCTGAGGGAAGAAAACGAGGCGTTCGGCAAAAAGCATCCATGGCAGAGGCCCGATCCGAGTTTGAAGGCGACGGGGAAACCTGTGCCTTAGGTTCGTCGTTGTGCTAAACTTGAGCGTGGAATTTATTCCGGAATGTCTCGCTTCGTTGTTTCGCGCGGAATGAATTCCGCGCTCCAATTAATGCTAGCCGCTCTCGTTGGTGGTGATCAAATTTTCGTGCTGCGGAATCAGAGCGTATGCCCCATGCGCAGGCGTTTGGTTTCGAGGTATTTCTCGTTGTGGGGATTTGCAGGCAGGGAGATCGGGAGTTGCTCGACGATTTCGAGGCCGTAGCCTTCGAGGCCGATGACTTTTTTCGGGTTGTTGGTGAGCAGGCGGATGCGGCGGACGCCGAGGTCGGCGAGGATTTGGGCGCCCATGCCGTAGTCGCGGAGGTCGGAGGCGAAGCCGAGTTTTTCGTTGGCTTCGATGGTATCGAGCCCTTGTTCCTGGAGTTTGTAGGCGTGGATTTTTGCGGGCAATCCGATGCCGCGGCCTTCTTGGCGGAGGTAGAGCAGGACTCCGCCTTCGTTAGAGATTTGTTTGAGGGCGGCGGCGAGTTGTTCGCCGCAATCGCAGCGGCAGGAGTGAAAGACATCGCCGGTGAGGCATTCGGAATGGACGCGGACGAGTGTGGGTTTTTCCGGATCGATTTTGCCGTGGCTGAGGGCGAGGTGGTGGCTGGCGTCGGTGGTGACCCGATAGAGGTGGCAATCGAATTCGCCGAAATCGGTGGGCATTTTGATGGTTTCCTCGTGCATCACGAGTTTTTCCGAGCGGCGGCGGTATTCGATGAGTTGGGCGATAGTGCAGGCTTTGAGCTGGTGGCGTTGTTGGTAATCGCCGAGTTCGCCGACGCGCGCCATGGTGCCATCGTCGTTGATGATTTCACAAATCACGGCGGCTTCCGGGAGTCCGGCGAGACGCACCAAATCGATGGCGGCCTCGGTGTGGCCGGCGCGGCGCAGGACGCCATCGGGCGCGGCGCGGAGGGGAAAGACATGGCCGGGGCGGACGAAGGAATCGGCGTGGGTGGAGGGATCTGCGAGGAGGCGGAGCGTGAGGGCGCGGTCGGCGGCAGAAATGCCGGTGGTGACGCCTTGGGCGGCATCGACGCTGACGGTGAAGGCGGTTTTGTGGCCTTCCAGGTTGCGGCGCGTCATTTGGGGGAGATCGAGTTCCTCGGTGCGGCCGGCGGGGAGCGGGGCGCAAATTAGTCCGCGGCCATGGATGGCCATGAAGTTGACCATTTCCGCGGTGCAAAGCGAGGCGGCACCGATGAGGTCCGCTTCATTTTCGCGGGATGGATTATCGGCGCAGATCACCATTTTTCCGGCGGCGATATCCGCGATGATTTCATCGATGGGACTGAAGAGGATCGGGGTGTCGGACATGGATGGGTGGATTGCGGGCAAGTGAAAGCGGAAGGACGGAAGCGGACAGCATGAGCGCGGACTCGGCAATTCCCGATTGCTGGATTCCTGCGGGTTAATTCAAAAAAGGATCCTCCGGGGCTTCGGCAAGGATGCGGTGGAGTGGGGAAATCTGGCGGAGCAGGGCCGACCAAAGTGCCGGATCGTGTTCGTGGCCGAGGAGGTCAGGTTGTGGATTGACCGGAAACCAGGAGGTGCGGCGGAGTTCGTTTTCGAGTTGGCCGGCGCTCCAACCGGAGTGGCCGATGAAGGCGCGAACGATGCGGCCCGGGCGGCGGGCGTGTGCGGCGGCATCGGCGGCGGAGATGCGCATCGCCCAGCGGAGGCCAAGTTTCGGGCTCCACCAGAATGAGGAAAACGTCAATTGATCGTGGGCGACCGGCCCGCCTTCATGGACTGCGAGTTTTTTCAGCGGAGCGAATTCCGCATCCTTGAGGAGATCTCCGACGACCTTGCCGATGGGGTGGTTGAGGATCAATCCGGCGGCTCCGCCATCCGTCGTGTGGTCGGTTAGAAGGATGACGGATTTGTTGAAGGTGCCATCCCGCAATGAGGGATCAGCGAGCAGCAGCTTCCCTTGAAGCAGGATTGGAGAATTGGACTTGGACGGATCGGCGGCCACGGGGAAAACATAGCGGTGGTTTTTCCCTCCGCCAACTGCGGAATGTGGAGTTTCTGAAGTGGCAAGGCGGACGCTGGATTTTATGGAGCGCTGGCTTTAGCCGGCGAGTCCATCTTCTGTTCCAGAAGGGACGAGGATACCGGAGAAGCATGGCGCGATGTCTGTGATTCGGGCATTTTTCACCGCAGAGGCACAGAGAGAAGATGAGGCCACAGAGGGGAGAATGAGATGAGGTTGTTGGGTTGCGATGCCGAATGCCATCACTCTCGCTGGCTGAAGCCAGCGCTCCGTGAGAGAGATATCAGGCGCTGAGTTTCTCGACGCTGACTTGGTGGCGGTGGCCGTCGATGGTGAGGACGAGGTGGGTGAGGGCGGAGGCGGGGCTGCTGGAGGAGGGAAGTGCGGTGGGAGTAGCGGGCTTGGCCTCGGCTGGAGCGGCGGGTTTGGCTTCGGCGGGTGGGGTGCCTTTGATGAGTGCTTCGACTTGTTGCGGGAACATGGCGAAGAGGACGGCAATTTCGTCAGTGGTGGGCAGATCTTTCTCGGCGCACTGTTTTATGTAGTTTTCGAGGCCGGGTTGGAGCAGGTCGGCAGGGCGTTGGGTGATGGCTTTGGTGCCGGTTTGTTTTTCGACCAAGGCGAGGATCTCCGGGTTGATAGGGCCCGGGGCTTTGCCGTATTTGCCGAGGGCGATGTCTTGGGCGGGTTGGCAAATCATTTTCCAACGGCCGAACTTGATGTTCATCATCGCTTGGGTGCCGACGATTTGGGAGGTGGGGGTGACGAGTGGGATCCATCCGAGCGCTTCACGAACGACGGGGATTTCACGGACGACTTCATCGAATTTGTCGGCCATGCCTTGTTCGGCGAGTTGGTTGCGGAAGTTCGAGAGCATGCCGCCGGGGACTTGGAAGACGAGGATATCGGAATCGACGCGTTCGTTGGCGGGGCTGGTGAACTTGGAGAGTTGTTTGTAAACTTCCTCAAAGTGGAGGCGGAGTTCCTGGAGTTTCGCTGGATCGTAATCGGGTCGGCGTGGGTGGCCTTCCAGCAGGGCGAGCATGCGGACGGTGTCGGGTTGGCCGGTGCCGTTGGCGAAGGGAGTGATCGAGGTTTCGACGGTATCCACTCCGGCATCGATGGCGGCGAGGTAAGCGGCGGCACCTAGGCCGGCGGTGTCGTGGGTGTGAAGGACGATCGGGATGCCGAGTTTGCTTTTGAGTTCCTTTACGAGATCGTAGGCGATTTTCGGCGTCATGATGCCAGACATGTCCTTGATGCCGATCGAGTGGCAGCCCATTTTTTCGAGTTCGATGCCCATGCTAACAAAGGCTTCGATGGTGTGGACGGGACTGGTGGTGTAGCAGATTTCGCCGCGGGCATGTTTTTTGCAATCGATGACCGTTTTGATGGCGGTGGCGAGGTTGCGGGTGTCGTTGAGGGCATCGAACACGCGGAAGACGTCTTGTCCGGCGGAGGCATTGGCGCGGACGAAGGCTTCGACGACGTCATCGGGGAAGCTTGTGTATTGCACGATGTTTTGGCCGCGCAGCAACATGATTTGCGGTGTTTTGGGTGCGGCTTTTTTCAGGGCGCGGAGGCGGTCGAAGGGGTTTTCGTTGAGGTAGCGGAGGCAGGAATCGAGGGTGGCGCCGCCCCAGGTTTCTAGGCCACTGAAACCGAGTTCATCGAGGATGGGGGCCGCCGGCAGCATTTGCTCGGTGGACATGCGGGTGGCGGCCAGGGATTGGTGGCCATCGCGGAGGACGGTGTTGTTGAAAGTGACTGGTTTCATGAGCTTAATTTTTGCGGTCTGATTGAGAGCAGACTACTTGGGCGGGAATGGGCTTGGCGATTCCATTCGCCACGCGGTGTGCGCGGGAATTGCTATTCTTCCGCCATTTTTTTGCAGGGCGGGGGCGGAATTCCAGTAAATGCGGATTAGTGTTCTCTCGGAAACCTACGAGGTGGGCTTTAAACGAGTGGGAACTCCCCATCTTCGTCGATGCCATGCCAGCCGAGTCGGCCGAAAGCGCGCAAGATCGAGACGACGGGTTCGCCGTCCTCTTCGCCTTCGCCATGCTCAATGGTGGCGGTGCTGGTGAGTCCGTGGTTGGACTCGATGCTGATGACGGTTTGGTAGCATGCGAGGTAGATCCAATCGCCCCAAGACTTGGCTTCGTGGCGTGGATCGAGGTGTTCTTTGCGGAGTGCGGCGAGCACTTCGATGAGTGTGCTGGGAGGGGTGGAATCGGGAATGCGGACGAGGGTTTCCATGGTTAGGGGTGGGCTTTTGAGAGGTAAAAGTGAACTATGAATGAAAACAGGCCGCAGGTCTAGGATTGAATACGAATGAGGGAAAAATGGGTTTGTTCTTGAAGGGGGGGACGATCCACAGAAGGTCTGCTGCAGCATGTCGTTGTTTTATTTTTTGGCTTTATTGGCGGCGTTTTGCATCGGTCTGTCCAAGGCGGGATTCAGCGGGATTTCGATGGTTTCGGTTTTCCTGTTAGCGGATTTGTATGGGGCGAAGGCCTCGGTGGGGTTGGCGTTGCCCTTGTTGATTGCGGCGGACTTGATGGCGTATCCGGCCTTTATCAAACACGGATCGTGGCGGCCGGTGTGGCGATTGTTAGGTCCGACCTTGGTGGGGCTGGGTTTGGGATGGTGGATGTTGGGGTGGATCGATGATGCTTCGGCACGGCGGGTGATCGGGGCTTGCGTGTTGCTGATGGTGGCGTTGCAGGTGTCCCGGCATTGGCGGCAGGATGTGTTCGACGGATGGGTGGAAACCAAGGGTTTTGGTCTCAGTGCCGGGGTTTTGGGTGGATTCGCGACGATGCTGGCGAATGCCGCCGGGCCGGTGATTCAGCTGTATTTGATGGCGCGCAAGGTGCCGAAGATGGAACTCATCGGGATCGGTGCGCGGTTTTTTCTGCTGATTAATTTGATCAAGGTTCCGCTCAATGCGAGGTTGGCATTGATCACGCAGGAAAGTTTGTTGGAAAACTTGAGTCTGCTGCCGGGGGTGGTGCTGGGGGTATTCGGTGGGCGCTGGTTGATCCGGCACGTGCCACAGGCGGCGTTTGAGTGGATGATCGTGGTGTTCTCCGCGATTGCCGGGCTGCGCTTGTTGTGTTGGTGAGCGCGAGGGCTCAGGGCAGGCGGTTTTCTTTGAGCGCTTGGAATGCTTGCCAGGCGAACATGCCGAGAAAGATGGGGAATAAAATGCTGCTGGTGAATTTAAGTGCGACGAGTGCGAGTGAGATCGCCACGACGATGGTGACCCACAGGGTGATTTTGATGCGTTTCGGGCCTAGGATGGCATCGAGCATGCGGCCGCCATCGAGCGGCAGAACGGGCAGCAGATTGAGTAGCGCCCAGAAGATGCTGATATACATGAGCGTGACGAAGAAGTAGAGGGCGTCCGAACTCATGGTTGGCGGCAGATGGGGCAGCAGCAGATAGACGGCGGCTCCGAGAAGGATCTGGATCGCGGGGCCGGCGGCGGTGACGGCGAAGCTCTGGGGGCGGGTGAGACGGACGCCGGAATGGGCGGCGTAGCCACCGAAAGCTTGGAGCACGATTTCGCTGTATGCACCAAACTTGCGCGCCGTGAGGGCATGGCCGAGTTCGTGGACGAGCACGGAGACGAAACCCGCTATGGTGAAGAGTCCGACGTGAAGGATTGCGTCTGGGGAGTTGGCATTCAGGCCGCCGCCGATGAGGACCAGTGTGATCCAGAAGAACGGTTGAACTAGGACCGGGATGCCGAAAATCGAAAAATGAACCATGCGGCGGATGTGTTAAGCGAAGATATGGTCGGGCGCAAGGCCGGGTAAAACATCGTGCGGGAATGCGCTCGCAATCTTGACCCGACGTCAGAGCGTGCCTATGGCTTGTCGGACGGAAATGGCGATTAGCGGCTTTCCCTGAACTGAAGCGATTTTATTAAACATCATGCGTGGTTCATTTTACCTATTGAAAATTTTGGCGGCCGTGGTCACTGGCATTGTTTGCGCATCTTGTGGAATGTTCAATACCCAGGAGTCAATTCCTCGAGCGGAGCGTAAGTTGTTTGACTGGCATGACGATGTCGGCTCCGGCAAAGTTTCTGTCCGCATCAGCCTGCCTGATCAGATCGCGGAAATCGAGAGGGGTGGTCGTCCGATCGGCTGGTGCTACGTGGCAACAGGAAAGGAAGGGCATGGAACCAAAGCGGGAACTTACACGATCATGGAAAAAATCGAGGATAAGTATTCGAACCGCTACGGCTGGATCGAGGATGAATTCGGTAATGTGGTCGATGGCGATGCCAAGCCGAGTGATGCCGTGCCGGAGGGCATGTTGTATGTGCCGGCTCCGATGCCGTATTGGATGCGCTTGACGTCCTATGGGATCGGCATGCATGGAGGTTTCATTCCGGAGCCTGGGAAACCGGCTTCTCACGGGTGTATCCGGCTGCCGAAGGCTTTTGTGCCGCTTTTGTTCGACTCCGTCGATGTGGGGACGCAAGTCACGGTTACCAGTGTGAGCAGCAAGCGGCGAGATTCGGTGATGGAAAATCCGGTGAGGCGGGAATTTGCGGGTAACCAGCGGGTGATTGAAAGTCGGCCACTGACCGAGGCCGAAGCCCGGCGTTTAGCTCCGCTGCGGTTAGGAAACGCGCCGGAATTGTTCGAGGCTTACTGAGGGACGTAGAGTTCCGAGCCCTTCGCAAGAACCGTGGCATCGGTGAGGTCGAGTCCGTTGAGGTCGTTAAGACGTCCTGTGTCCGTGCCATGCTGGGTGGCGAAAGAAGCGTAAGTCATCTCGGTCTCGATCAAGATGGAGCGAATCTTCTTTTCAGAGGACGCTTTCCCAGAGGACGTCGTGCTGCCCGCAGGAGCCGTGGTGGAGGCTGGCTGGTTTTTTTCAGCCGCAGGAGCTGGATCAACCGCTGCGGGTTGCGACTTTGAGGACGGCGCGTCGGAAGGCAGTTGGATGGTTTTGCCCGGGCGCAACGCGGTGGGTTTTACTCCGGGATTAGCGGCAAGCAGCGCTTCGATGGAGACGCTGTATTTCCGGGAAATGCTTGAGTAGGTCTCGTTCGGTTGGATTTTGTGAGTCTTGCCGGAAGGAGCTGTGCTCGTTTCCTCGACCACGGTGGCCACGGGGATCGCGGCGGCAGGGGAGGCTTCTGCAATCGGGGCGGCGGGTTTGGTGCCGCTGGGTTGCAGTTTCTCAAGCTGTGCTTCCAGTTCTTGGATTTGCCGTTCCTGCTCAATGCAGCGCGCACGAAGCGTTTCCACTTCGGTGGCCGCAGATGCTCCGGACATCGGGAAGCCCATCGACAATATGGCAAACAGTAAGATCGGTTTCATAACGGCGGCATTTTTTCCAAAATATCCGGCCGTCATCAAGAATAATTAAGTTTTATTAATTAAATCCGTCGCATACGCAAGAACCGCCGGATGATCCGGACGTGTTTTGCGAGGCGGTATGATGGGGCTCCAAGACGAAGTCGTCTGGATCAGGCGCGTCCGAGATACGAGTTGTCCTCGGTTTTCACATTGATGCGCTCGCCAACGTTGATGAAGAGCGGCACTTGGACAACCAGACCGGTTTCCATGATGGCGGGCTTGTAAACATTGTTCGCAGAATCGCCTTTCACGCCTTCGGAAGATTCGGTGACGGTCATCGTCATCGAGAGTGGAAGATCCACGGAAACCACGATCCCGTCGGCGACGAGCAGGTTGTAGAGTTGGCCTTCGATAAGGTAGTTTTTCACGCCTTCGATCAGGTCTTCATAAACGACCGCGTCCTCGTAGGTATTGGGATCGAGGAAGTGGTAGCCGCTGCTGTCCTTGTAGGAATACTCATGGGGAGTGCGTTCGAGGACAACGGATTCGACGGAGTCATTCGAGGTCATCCGGAGGTTGAACATCTTTTTGGTCGCCACGCTGCGGATCGACATTTGGACGTAGGATGCCATGCGCGGAGGGGTCTTGAGCTCGTGGTCGACGACCAGGCAAACTTCATTGTTGTGGCGGACGGCATGTCCTTTGCGGAGGTTGATGATCGGTGTGCTTGCCATAAGTGTTGGGGGCGGGGATAGGCCGCCGGATGCACTGAGGCAAGCCCGGAATTGGACGCTTGCGTCAGTGGAGGGTGAACTTGCCTCAAACTTTCTGTTTTGCAACCCAGGTGGCGAGTTTCAGGTCGTCATCATCGGCGGCCCAGACTTGGCGGAGGAAGTCCGCCGGGTGGATGTCGCTATGGTTTTCCAGAAAGCGGCGGTCGCCGCCGCAGCCGAACATCAGGTCGGGATCGAGTTCGCCACGGATTTTTCCGCGGGCCTTGGCGAGGATGCGTGGCAGGTAGGGCAGGCCTTCCAATTCGTCGCCGAAAGTCGGGATGTTGTCGCGGGTGAGAAGTTGCTTGCTGGTGGCGCCTTTTTGCACGGTCAGGAAATAATCGCGGCGGACGGCGGCGATGAGCAGGGCTGTTGAGGCCGAGGGCTTGCCGTCTTCGCAGAAATCTTCGACGAAGTCGAAAAACTCCCGGGGTTTGTGGCCGATGCCGATGAGAAACGCCAGATCTCCGGCTTGATAGTAAGTTTCGAAATCGTGGTTTCCACTTTGGTAAGTGGCCACACAGCGGTCGAATAAGGCGAGAAAAGTGTCGTTCCAATGCACGCAAAACCTTTAGGCCGGATGAACGGGATTTGCAAGCGGAAGGCTGGATTGAAGCTGGGAATTGGCTTTTTGCGGCGGTTTCAATGAAACAGTTATCGGAGTGCTCGGCATCTCCGCCACCGTCGCGGGCGAAACGAAATTTTTTGATAACATCCCGTCCGGATTTGCCGTAGGGTCCGATTGATGCGAAAAGGATTCGGGCGATTTGATCGGCTTTGCTGCGTGATTTCCGTGTGGGCGGCGTCACTGAACGCGGGCTTTGCGCTGCAAGTGGAGTTTTTCACCGATGTGACCGAATACCGACTCGGCGAATGCGTGATGATTCCTGTGCGAACCGCCTCGGTGGTCGCGGAAACCACGATGGTGGATCTTCAGTCGGACAAGCCGGGCGTGATCGAAGTGCTGCGCCAACCGGAATTTCTGCGAGGCCAGGCCACCGGGTTCGCCCGCATCCGCACGCTCGCGCCCGGCGAGGTAAGCCTGAGGTCCGGCGGTTCGCGCTTGCGAGTTAAGGTTCTCAACCAGCGTCCCGTGGCACTTCTGCAAAATATGCGGCCGCGTTTCACCAGCCCGTCAGAAGGCAGTTGCGTCTGGGGAACGGTCGCCATCGGCGTGGATATCTGGGTGGGCGTGCCGGGTGCCGATCGTGCGGTGAAACCCGAAGCTCTCCTGCACCTTCCCGACGGCAGGAAGCTCGCTGCCGTCGAGGCGTTTCCGCCACTCGATGGGCCGTTTTGGCGGTTGGTTTACCAGCTCGATACCGCATCGTTGCCTCCCGGCGATTGCGTTCTCAAGGTCGTTTGCAAGCCGCCCGTCGAAGGGGGCGGCAAGATGGAGCCCTTGGTCAGTGATGAACATCCGCTGACCATCCTTGCGGCACCGGGCAAGGACGATGTCATCTTTAGCGGCGAGTGTGAGGACGCTCTCAGCACGCCGCGCAACGAACGCATGGGACTGGAGCCACCCGGAGTCGCATTGGAATCAAGTGCATCCGGTTATCGGGCCGTGTCCTTGCGACGTGGACGCCCCGCGTGGGTGATCCAGCCGGATATCCAACAACCCGGTCGCTATCAACTCATGGTGCGCGCCCGCGGAATGCTGGTCGGCGCGGCGTATCCTTCGCTGGGCGTCGTGCTTGGCGAAAATGCGACTGATTCCGGGTCGGTGCGCCTCGTTTCATCCTCATGGCATCAAGTGCCGGTCGGCTTGCCCATCCAATTGGCCAAAGGACCGCAGTGGATCGGTATCGCGCTGGCCAATGAATTCAGCTATCGCAACCAAACCCAGCGAGCTGCCGACATCGACCGCTACGAACTGCGACGCGTGCCCGATGCCGCGGCCGGCGCGGGAGGGGGGATGATGATGGAAGCCGGCATGATGATGCGGGATGGCGGGGACAAAACTACCGGAGATCAAAACAAACCGCCTGTCGCTCGAGGTCTCAGGATTGCCTTCACGACCATTATTGATGGCGAGGCCATCAATGGGCGCACCGAAATCCGTGCCATTCTGCAAAGTCCGGCTTTGAAAAAAGAAGGAGACTATCAGGCGATCCGCACCGACCTCTGGGTCAACGACGAGCGCCTCGCGTCCTCTAACGGACGTGATCCGGTTTTCCTCATTCATCCGCACGATTTTAAAAAAGGCACCAATCGTCTCGAATTGCATGCGTTGTCTCCCTGTGGAAACAACGCCATCTCGCTGAGTCAGACCCTCATCGCTGATTCGGCGGCGCAACCGGCGAAGGAATTGGGAACGGGATATGATTCCGACCGCTACGACCTCAATCACCGCGGATGGGAAAAGATCAAAAAGATCGACCTGATCGCAGACCATGCGTTGGCGGAGGAAAACGGTCCGCGTGCCGCCCATCTTTTCGGGGAGGCGGCGCAGCCCGTGCGCCTTGCACTGCCCGATGAACTCACCGGCAAGCGTCGACTCTCGATCCATGCCCGCGGCATTCCCGGGTCCGTTAAAGGAATCATTTCCGTAAAACTTCACCAACCGCAAGCCCGCCACCAATCGCAACGCGAAATGGAAATCGGCAGAATCCATCTTGAAGACAAATGGACATGGCAACCGTTGGCCTCGGTCGATCTCGCACGGGGACGCAAGTCCGTCAGCATCGAGCTCATCGAAGGAGAGGCGGTACTAGCGGGCTTCAGTATCGACACTCAAAAGTTCATCGATGGAGCGCCTCCCGTTGTGGAAGTGCTCTATCCGAAATCTGGCGCTACCATTTCCTCTGCGGGCGATTCGATCGTGCTGAAAGCTTTCGATGATATCAGGTTGAGTCACTTCGAAGTTCTGATCGATGGCGTGAAAGCCCCGCTCGCATTTCCGGTCACGCGCATTGTCGGGCCGATGCTTCTGCAACTGCCCGCGTCGATCTTGGTAAATGGTCCGCACAAGATAGAAGTGATCGCTTTCGATACCGCTGGCAAACAGACCCGTTCAAAAACCGTCCCGGTCACGGTTCGCGCGAATGAAGGCACCTCTCTAACATCCGCATGGGCGCGCGCCGTTCGGCTCTCCACCACGCTCGGTTATGGCATGGATGAAGCGACGCTCATTCGCATCTTAACCGCCGGGGAGAAAGCCTGGCTGGACGAGCAGACTGGCACGCCGTGGGGAGGCGCGCATGACCAACTCGTCGAGGCGCTGGCTGTCACGTGGTTTCCGGAGTTGTCTGATTATCACATCCGCGGGAGGGTCATCACCCATTTGCTCGCCACGCGCTATCCGGTGCGGGCGCGGTTCTCGCTTTTCGCACAGAACCATTTCTCAACGTGGATCGCCAAGACCGGTGCCGTCGCCAAATGGGAGGAACACCGGACCTTCCGCAACACCGGCATCGCGCGTTTTCAAGATCTCCTCCTGACATCCGCCACCAGTCCGGCGATGATGGTTTATCTCGATCAGCAGAATAGCCTCGGCCGACAGTTGAACGAGAACTACGCCCGCGAGGTCATGGAGCTCCATACCGTCGGCGTGCATGGCGGCTACCAGCAAAGCGATGTTACCAGTTTGGCTCATCTTCTAACCGGTTGGGGGGCGCAACGTGAAGCCACGGCGGATGGCAGCCGCATCGACTACAATTACCGCTTCTCGCCCTATCTGAATGAGGGTGAGCCGCTTGAGGTGTTCGGCCTTGCGGTTCCTGCGGCGGGGCCGCCCGAGACGTCGGACGACCGCATTCGAATGGTCGTTGAGATGCTGGCTTGCCGGCCGCAGACGGCGCGCTTCATCGCGGGAAAAACGGTTGCTCATTATGTCGGAATGCCCGCGGACGGACCGACCGTGGACATGCTCGCCACGGAATTTCTCCGCAGCGGTGGAGATATGCGCCGGATGATCGCCGCTCTGGTGGAGTCACCCCGCTTCATGGCGGCGGAGATTGATGGTAAACTGCTGACGCCCGTCGAATTTGGTGTTGCTCACCAACGCTCGGCCGCTGCGCTTCATCCATGGTCTGTCATCGGCTTGGGCGACCGCAGTGGGCGCAATCTTTTTGATCGCGCGAGCCCGGATGGATTTCCGGAAACCAATGAGGACTATGCCGATTCAAACTATCAGCTTCAAAAGTGGAGTTATTGCAAGGAACTGGAACAAGGATTGTCCACCTCACTGCCCACAAGCTGGTTTGACGCGAACGCCCTCAAGAATCCTCTATATGCCGATGTTTTGATTGATCATGTCTTTGCCGCGCGCAAGGGAGGCGCACCCTCGCCCACCACCCGTGAGGCCCTGCGAGCGATTCTTCGCCAAGACGTCCCCGATCCAAATAATCGCCGTTATCTTTTCGCTTCATTCCTTCACATGATGCCTGAATTTCAGACTCGTTAAAAACAACCCAAAAATTTATGGACCCCAACCGTCGTCAATTCATTCGCACCACGGGTGCTGCCGCCATGTTAGGTGGACTTGCGCCGCTTGATCTCTTTGCGGAAAGCCCGCCACGCGTGCAGCCCGTCCGCAAAGGAAAAACTTTGGTCGCCGTGTTCCTCCGTGGCGGCATCGATGGCCTTAACTTCGTCGTCCCGCATGGCGATCCGGCATACTACACCCACCGCAAGGCTATCGCAATTCCCCGCCCGTCGGGTGATCCGAACAGCGGCCGCGATCTTGACGGTTTTTTCGGTCTTCATCCCGCGGCCGCGTCGCTCATGCCCTTGTTCAAGGATCACAGTGCTATGGCGTTGCAGGCTGTGGGATATGCTGAAAACACGCGGTCGCATTTCGAGGAACAAGACACATGGGAAACTGGAGTGGTCGGCAATTCCCTCTCATCCGATGGCTGGCTCAACCGCCATCTCGCCAGCTCCGCCGGACATGGCAGCATCCGCGCCGTTGCCATTGGTGGCAATCTCCCGCGCATACTTCGCGGGCGAGCTCCGGCCTATGCGATTCGCGGTATTGCCGACCTCGGCATGCCGCAGATGCGGGGAGATGCCGAGGCCATTCGCGCGGCGCTTGAAACCGCTTATTGCACCAAGCCCGCTGCCGGGCACAAAGCGCTTGCGGATTTGCTCTCACAAACCGCCGCTGCCACGCTGGAGGGGACGCGTCAGCTTGAAGCCATCGCCAAACAGGAATACAAACCGGCAAATGGTGCGAACTATGGCAAAACCGGAATCGCTCTTCAGTTCCGCGAGGCCGCGCGTCTGATCAAGGCGGGCATCGGCACCGAACTCATCCAGCTCGATTTTGGCGGCTGGGACACTCACAACAACCAAGGCGGAGCGAATGGCGGATATGCGAATCGACTGCGTGAGTTATGTGATGCGATGACCGCCTTCACCAAGGATCTCGGCGATGCCATGCAGGATGTGCTCGTCCTCACGCTCAGTGACTTCGGCCGGACCGTTGCGGAAAACGGCACCAACGGCACCGACCACGGCTGGGCCAATTGCATGATTGCTCTCGGTGGCAGCCTCGCCAAATCCAACAACCCCGTGCTTGGCGAATGGCCGGGTCTTGCTCCGGAAAAACTCCATCAGAACCGCGATCTCCGGCACACCACCGATTTCCGCGACGTGCTCGCCGAGGCGGTTTCCTCACATCTTGGCAATCCAAATACCGAGCATGTGATCCCGAAGCACGAGTGCAAACCCGTCGGTCTGGTATGAAATTGGTTTGATTGCTCAAGAATGAGTGAAAGGTGGAAGGTTGGATCCGCGCAACAAAAACACACCGATCCAATGAACCCATCT
This sequence comes from uncultured Luteolibacter sp., assembly GCA_964425095.1. Classification (GTDB taxonomy): domain Bacteria; phylum Verrucomicrobiota; class Verrucomicrobiia; order Verrucomicrobiales; family Akkermansiaceae; genus Luteolibacter. Next base: position 809 of record CAYRLT010000279.1, on the reverse strand, counting down.
TTCAGTCGCAGGAAATTCGTGGCAACAACGGCCGCCGCGGGAATTTTTCAAATTGTTCCAAGGCATGTCCTCGGCGGGCCGGGACACACGCCGCCGAGTGAAAAAGTGAACATCGCGGGCATCGGTCTTGGTTGGATGGGAGAGCGGAACATGCTCACCTGCGCGAGGGAGAGCATCGTCGCACTTTGCGATGTGGACCATTCGTTCGCGGCCAAAACTTTCAAAGCGTTTCCGAATGCGAAGGTTTACAAGGACTACCGCATTCTGTTAGAAAAGTAGAAGGACATCGACGCGGTGCTCATTGCTACGCCCGATCATACTCACGCGGTGATCAGCATGGCAGCGATGCAATCCGGTAAGCATGTTTTCTGTCAGAAACCTCTCACCCATGATATCTACGAATCGCGCATGCTTGCCAAGGCGGCGAAGGATGCCGGCGTGGTCACTCAGATGGGCATCCAAGGACATTCGGCGGAGGGCTTGCGCCTGATCTCCGAGTGGATCTGGGATGGCGGGATCGGCGCCGTGCACGAAGTGGATGCGCGGTGCGATCTTTCCTACGCGCCACATGGTCATGCGTGGTGGAGTTCTCCGCTCAACGATCGTCCTAAGTAGGGAATGCCGGTGTCGGCCGATCTCGATTGGGATCTGTGGCTGGGTCCGGCCATGGAGCGGCCCTACCACAGTTGCTATCATCCGATGGTCTGGCGCTGTTGGTGGGATTTCGGCTGCGGCATGATGGGGGACCGCGGAGCCCATACGCTGGATTCGGTTTTCACCGCCTTGAAGCTGCCCGCTCCCACCTCCAT
>CAYRLT010000278.1:0-2993 GCA_964425095.1 uncultured Luteolibacter sp. | reverse complement strand
CGTCGTGGGCGTCACCAACCACGGAACCGGTGGGCCAGTGGAGGTGGAACTCGCCGACATCGGCATCGCCGATTGGCAATGGACGGACCGGACCATGGTTTTCCACACCGCTTGGCGCGGCGACAACCTCATCCGCTTCGGCAGCAACAACGACCCGCAATACATCAACGACTGGAACTATGTCACCATCGCCGGCAAGGGTGTCTATGTGGGTGATTCGCTGTCGCTCTACAACCGCCCCGCGAGGGGTGGAGGCCTCGGCCCGTGGTGGGGCGAGGGCGATGAAAAGATCTTCGTGGACGGGGAAGCCTTCCCGTCTCATTTCGGCACCGGTTCGGAGGACTACTATGGTTATGCCTTCAATGGTGGTTCGCCCTTTTCCACCCCCTTTCACTGCCAGCCCATGGCGCAAGGCAATTCCGGCGTCGGCCACACCACCAATGAACGCGTGAGAATCCACGACCGCATCCCGTTCAAATCCGGATTCAAGTTCGACATGGAATTATACCACTGGCAGCCGGATACAAGAAACGACTACGCCACCACCACCCACTGGTATGCTCTCGGCGGCACCACCGACAACGGCCAGGCCACCCCCGTGAAGCTCCGCGAAAAGCTCGCCCAACCATGGACCGGCTCCGCGGAGGTCTCATCACCCGGGAAGGACTAACACCGCACCGTCATTAAATCAATCAACACAATCATCAAACACTCGTGCGTCGCGCCGCAGGCCATGCTGGCTGTGGCCGCCTACTTGTTGCTCGCGCTGACCACAGCTGCCCAAGCGGCGATGCTTGCCCACTGGACCTTCGACGAGGCCGGCGGCAAGGAGTGCGCGGATGCCAGCGGCCATGGCTACCGCGCGTCCTGTGCGACATCCGCCGGGGTGGGCCGGGTCGCGGGCGTTTTCGGCAACGCGCTCGCTCTATCAGGAGATCACAACCTGAACGCCTCCGGCGGGCCGGATTTCTCGGGCATCAGCCAATTGAGCTTGAGCGCGTGGGTAAAGCCGACGGCGTTCGAACAGTATAATGAAATCTTCCGCAAGGAGGACGGGGACCGGCGCGTGTTGTTTTCGTTTCAGGAACGCGGCACCGTCCTTTCCCTCGGCCTGAACATCGGCGGTTCCCGGGCATTGATTGGCTGTCCGTCCGGCCGCGCGTCAGGACCGCACCCCGCATCATCCGCCCCGGCCCGGTGGATTGACCCGGAAATCCGGGGTTTGATCCCCCCAGACTACCCGCATTTGTGGGTATTGCGGAAGAACGCAATCCGCCCGATAGACACCCTGACCGTCGTTCTTGGCAGAGGACCCTTGCGCCGCGGCGACCCCGCCGGTCGCACGGGCATGAGACAGGGGCGATCACAGCTGGTTCCAACATTCCACAAACAATGACTAGCAGGACTCTGGAAAAGCATGACACTGCCAGCGGTTCGCCGATGGGCGCGTTGAAACGCGAAGCCTTGGCAAACGCCGGCTTCGCGCTGGTGGTCACGCTCAGCCTGATGGTGCTGCTCACTGTGATCGCGGTGGGCTTGTTGTCGCTGAGCGCCATCAGTTTGCGGGCATCGTCGCAGGACAAGTTCATCGCGCAGGCCCGGGCCAACGCCCGGTTGGCAATGATGCTCGCGCTGGGTGAGGTGCAGAAGTCATTGGGTCCGGACAAGCGGGCGGCGGCTCCCGCATCAATGATGATGGACAAGCCTGCCGAGCCTCATCTCGCCGGAGTGTGGGAATCATGGACCTGGGATCCGTCGCAGGCTGCCTCCGTTCCGGATTATGCGAAGGCAAAGAAAGACCTTTTCCGCGGCTGGCTCGCGAGTGACAGTACGGAGCCGGGGCGGCGCTTGCAGGCTGATTTTCCGGTCAAGGGTCCCGACTCGCCGGTGACCTTGGTGGGTGCCGGCTCCGCGGTGGCGAACGGTGGCGTGGCGGCGGAGGTGCGTGGTGGCGTCACGCCGATCCAACTGCCGTCGGAGACCGGCCAAGGGTATGCGTGGGTGGCGTTGCCGGAAGACACGAAAGCCCATGTCCAACCGGGTGCGGGCGATTTACCCGCCACCCGCGAGGCACGCTTCGCCGCCTTGTTTGCGCCGGACGAAAGCGGGTTGACGCCGCTCGAAATCGCCGGGCAGCTCGGCAGCGACCGGGCGAAGCGGCAATCCTGTGTGAGCACCGCGACATTTTCCCTGGCGGGCGGCAAGCCCGAGGTGGCGCGGCAGTCGTTCCATCATCTGACACCATACTCGCTGGGCGTGCTGAGCGACGCGGCGGCGGGCGGCATGCGGCGCGATCTGACGACCGAGTTCGAGAATTTCACCTCGTCCGCGCTGCGCGGCCAGCGCCTGTACTCCACTGCCAACAGTGGCGGCCAGGAACCATGGTGGGATGCCTTGGCTGCCTATTACAACTTGGCAGACCGGGTCAAGAGCCAGGCCAAGGGCGGCACAAACCCACTGACGATCACCAGTGATCTGAGACCCCATTCACCGAGTTGAACACTGCGAACAAGGCACCCAGGCGCGTGGTCCTGCAGCCGGTGGTCGCCAAGGTGGACATCGTGTTCTCGCTGGTCACCCACAGATTGGAAGATAGCAACGAGGCCACGCTTTCAGCCGGCTCTTGGAATTCAGGTGTGATTGAAGCTGTCCGGGCAAAGGATCCGGGATATGATCATTGCATGGCTTGGTTTGTGTTCGAGCCGATCATCACCTTGTGGAACCCCTACAACGTGCCGATCCAGTTCCCCTCGCTGTCACTGGGCTTTGACTACCTTCCGATCGCCGTCCACGTGCAGGAGAACATGGCGTGGTTGAGGGCACCCGGCTGGCGGGACGTCTGGAATCCCTCGCCGGGTGATTATGATTATTGGTGGCGGCTGATGCACCTGAACCAGGGCGGGGGGGGATTCAACCATGGCTTCTTCGTTCGCCTGCAGGGATCCTCGAGCAACGGTATGCCGGGTCCCGGTGAACCGATCAAACTCGATCCC
>CAYRLT010000277.1:0-1695 GCA_964425095.1 uncultured Luteolibacter sp. | reverse complement strand
TCCATAGTTATCCTTCGCAAGAATCACCAACCCCGAAATCGCACCGCCCGAAAGCGGAACCACGAGGGAGACCGGTTCGGAAGGAGCCTCCGAAGCCTTGGGGATATCGAAAGTGTCTGCACCGTTGACCAGCACAGGAGTCCATGACTTGCCATCGGTAGTAATAAAGATCTGGGCAAGGTGAAAACCGCCGTTAGTCAGATCGGTCTGGTTATAATTCCAAATCAGGCATTGCGTGGGAGATTGCGGTGTTTTGAAGGTAAATCGCACCCAGGCGTTCGCTACCGGAAGTCCTGGTGCAGGGCTCGAAGGTTGCAGCTTGACACCCGACTGCCACATCGTATTCCACATCGCATTGGAATCGGTATTATTTTCATAGAACCCATTATTTATCCAATTGCCGTTAATGAGGTTCTCCGGCACGATCTTGCCGCCGCGTGAGCTTGAGGCTTCCACCCCGATTTTCTCGGGCGGGATCGTGGTGGTGAGAGGAATCGAATCTGCAGCTTGCGCCAAGGAAACGATGGCGGTGGCGATGAGGGCTAGGAGTATTGGTGTTTTCATGTGTGGAGGTGTTCTCCGGTGTCCTTTGTGGTCAATTCTGCTGAATTCGCTCTAAGACGATGACTTGGAATGGCTCGAGTTGAAAAGTGTGGGCTTTTCCTGCCGTGAGCGTCACGGCGGGTTGATCCGCTTCATCCGCCCATGGGCTTTTCATGGTGAAGGACTCGGTTTTTTGATGCGGCGGCACCTCGAAGGCCGTGATCGGTTCGAGTTCGATCGACTGGGGTTTGTCGGAGGGATTGCGCAGCATGAGGGTGGCTTTTTGAGGATTCCATGCCGCCACGCCGTAGACTTGTCCCTCGCCGGGGTTACCGCCTACCCAATGGGCATCGACCAAGACATCTTCATTGGCTCGCGCCCACTTGGCGCCTTCGGCTACGATGTCCCAAAGCTCATCGGTCATGAGTGGTTTGCCAGTGTCCGGATTCGTCGGACCGATGTAGAGTTCCTGCAGGTTCACCCCGAGGCCAAAGAAGGAACGCACTTCATTTTTCCACTCTTGGATGGTTGCGGTATCAAATCCCTGATGATGCACATAGGGTGCAAGCACGATGCCATGAAGCATCACCGATGAGACCGGGAAAAGCGGGCTTTTTAAAACGACCCCCGTGTAGGTGATCCAATCGCGGTAGTTCAGCGCTTGCTCGCGCACGGGGCCCACGCCTTTCAGTTCGATGTCTCCACCACCCCGCCAGATCGAGTCGGAGTTCATCAGGAAAAACGGGCTGGGCCAGGAGCCGCAGGTCGTGTTGATGAAGACATCCGGCTTTTCTTTGCGCATGTCCTCGATCAATTTCACCAGCGCCTCGCGTTCGGATTCATTTTCAGGTTTCTCGTTGAAGCCGTCGAATTTGAACATGGTGACGCCTTGATTGCGGAGGAAGTCGAAGCACACCTCCCGAAACCGCGCGAGGTAAGGCGGGTCGGACAAGCTGAAGGCCAGATCCTTAACCACATAAGGCAGGTTGTTCTGCTTGGCCGTTGCAATGCGGACCTGCCGTCCGCCCCAACCGCCTTGGGGTGACATCCAGACTCCCAGTGATCCGCGATGCTTTTCGGCGACTTCTTTCATCACTTTCCACTCATTGGGATTGCGCTTGGGATCGAACTGCCAGACATCTGTGGCCGTGC
>CAYRLT010000276.1:0-3820 GCA_964425095.1 uncultured Luteolibacter sp. | reverse complement strand
GGGCTTTTTCTACCGCAAATCCGTCAACTTTGGGCCGTTCCGGGTCAACCTGAGCAAGTCCGGCGTCGGCTATTCGGTCGGCGGCAAGGGATTCCGTGTTGGCACGAGTGCCCGTGGTCGCCGCTACTCCGCCTTCAGCATCCCCGGCACGGGCGTGGGCTACCGAGGCAGCGGCTGCCTCATTCTGCTCGCCGCCATCCCTGCCTCGCTTGCATTCACTCACTGGATCGCCACCTCACTGACATGAACCTCACATGGAAACGCACCCTCCGCACTCCCTCATCGGAGCGCTTTCTCGCCCTCCGCGATGGCAAGGACCTTGCCGCCGTGGATCTTCACTACCTCGCCAATGGAACAGTCGCCGGCACGGTGATCATCCTCAAAGGCTCCGGCCTGAAGGACGCCGATATCGAGCCGCTGCTCTCCTCGCTCGACGACGAGTTCCTCCCCGATGTAGACCTTGAGCACGGCAATCTCAGCTACACCGTCGTCCTCGGCGAAGTCCTGGGAAATTGGGAGGCGGAGAACAAATAAGGCCCTCACCATATCTGCCGACTTCATAAACTAAAATGATCCTCCTCGAAGACATCACCCCCGGCCTCGCTCTGACCGGGCTCGAACCCGCCGCCATTGGTAGCGTCGTGGCTGTCGTTCCAATCGGCGATGGTGCGGTTCAGGTGATTTACAAAACCCCGGATGGCACGCTCAAGGACCGTCTCCTCAACCGCGCCGATGAGGAGAACATCAGCATTGCCACTTCGGAACGCCCTTGGTCCTTCGATGGCGATGGCGAGGCCTTCAAACTGGCGGTCGAGGCCAAGCGTATCGACCTCGCTTTCCTGTTCGACCCCATGATGGCCGTCCACACGTCGAACGTGGAGCCGCTGCCGCACCAGATCACCGCCGTTTACGAGTCCATGTTGCCGCGTCAACCGCTGCGCTTCGTGCTGGCGGATGATCCGGGTGCAGGCAAGACCATCATGGCGGGCCTCTACATCCGCGAACTCATCATGCGGGCCGATTCCCGCCGCATTCTCGTGGTCGCCCCCGGCAGTTTGGTGGGGCAATGGCGCGACGAGTTGTTCGAGAAGTTCGGGCTTCAGTTCAATGTCTTCTCGGCCGCGCTGGAGGCAGCCACCCCCACAGGCAATCCCTTCGAGGATCTCGATCACCTGATTGTCCGGCTCGACCAGATGGCGCGGAATGAAGAGCTCCAAGAGAAACTCCTCGCCACCACCTGGGACCTGGTGATCTTCGATGAGGCGCACAAGCTCTCCGCTCATTTCTTCGGCAGCGAGGTCAAGAAGACCGGACGTTTCCTCTTTGCAGAAAAGCTTGGAGCACGCACCCGGCACCTTCTCCTGATGTCCGCTACGCCCCACAACGGCAAGGACGAGGACTTCCAGCTTTTCCTCTCCCTGCTCGATTCCGACCGCTTCTACGGGAAATTTCGCGGTGGCGGCGATGGCGCTCACAAGGTTGACGCCAGCGACCTCATGCGCCGCATGGTGAAGGAGGAAATGCTCCGATTCGATGGCACCCACCTTTTCCCAGAGCGCAAAGCCTACACGGCCAACTACAAGCTATCCGATATTGAGGCCGCTCTCTACGAGGCGGTCACCTCATACGTGAAGACCGAGATGGGCAAGGCCGATGCCCTCCAAGGTCCGCGCAAAGGCTCCGTTGGATTCGCGCTGACCGCCCTCCAGCGTCGCCTCGCCTCCAGTCCCGAAGCCATCTTCCAATCTCTCAAACGCCGCAAGGAGCGTCTGGAAAACCGACTTCAACAGGACAAGCTCCTATCTAGAGGCCAGCAGATCACCGCCCAAGCTCTCGAAGCTCCACCGGAAGACGACGACGATCTTACCGCTGAGGAGCAGGAAGAACTGGAGGAGAAGCTCACTGATACTGCCACTGCTGCAGCGACCATCGCTGAACTGGAAGCTGAGATCATCATTCTCGCTGACCTCGTCGTGCAGGCCCGTGGCGTGGTGGATTCAGGCATGGACCGCAAATGGGACGAGCTTTCCCAGATCCTCCAAAACAATCCCCACATGCGCGATGCCGACGGGCGTCAGCGCAAGATGATCCTGTTCACCGAGCACAAGGACACTCTGAACTATCTGGAACGGAGGATCGGCGGCGTGCTTGGCACCCCCGACGCCATCACCACCATCCACGGCAGCGTGCATCGCGACGAACGCCGCAAACGCCAGGAAATGTTCCGCTCCGATCCGGAAGTCCGCATCCTGCTGGCCACCGATGCCGCGGGTGAAGGCGTGAACCTCCAGAACGCCAATCTCATGGTCAACTACGACCTGCCGTGGAACCCGAACCGTCTGGAACAGCGCTTCGGTCGCATCCACCGCATCGGCCAACAGCAGGTCTGCCATCTCTGGAACCTCGTCGCCAAGGAAACCCGCGAGGGTGAGGTCTATCACCGCTTGCTCACGAAGCTGGAAACGATCAACGAAGCCTTCAATGGCCGTGTCTTCGATATCCTAGGCGAGGTCTTTGAGGAAAGGAGCCTCAAGGACCTGCTACTGGACGCCATCCGCTACAACGACCAACCCGAGCGCCATGCCGATCGCCTCAAGAGCATCGACAACGCCCTCGACGCTGCCCACATCAAGAATCTGCTCGAACGCAATGCCCTCGCGCAGGAAACCATGAGCGCCGATCAACTATTCAAGGTGAAAGAGAAAATGGAAACCGCCGAGGCCCGCCGCTTGCAGCCATATTTTGTCCGCTCGTTTTTCGCCAAAGCTTTCGAAAGTCTCAACGGAGGCATGTATTCACGCGAGTCCGGCCGTTTCGAGATCACCCACGTCCCGGCCCTCATTCGCGAACGCGACCGCCAGATTAGCGGGCGCAACCGACGTGAACTCGCCCCTGTCCTGAAACGCTACGAGCGCGTCTGCTTCACCAAGGAAGCCGTCCGCCCGCTCGATAAACCTAACATTGCTTTTGCCCAGATGATCCACCCGGGTCATCCGCTGATGCTTGCCGTCAGCGACCTCGTGCTGGAGCAACACAGCAATCTGATGCGCCAGGGCGCGATCCTCGTGGACCCCGTTGACGACGGCACGGACCCTTCCCTGCTCTTCCTCATCACCCACGAGATCAAATCCGGCGATAGCACCGTCCTCTCGAAGCGGCTCCAGTTCATCCACGTAACGCCCGATGGCAAAGCCAGCTTCGCCGGTTGGGCACCGCACCTCGATTACGAACCACTCGCCGCTGGCGACCGTGATTTGCTCGTCGGCCTGCTCCAGTCCGACTGGATCCGCGCCAACCAAGAGCAACGAGCCCTCGCCCTCGCCGCCACCACACTCGTTCCTGAGCATTACGGCGAAGTCGCCACGCGCCGCATCGCCCATGTGGACAAGACCCTCGCCGCTGTCCACGAGCGGTTGACCAAGGAAATCGCCTACTGGTCCGACCGATGGATGCGACTCAAAGAAGATCAGGAAGCCGGCAAAGACGTGCGCCTGAATCTCGACAACATCCAGCGCACCATCACCGACCTCAACGGCCGTCTGGAAAACCGGAAGAAGGAGCTGCAATCCATGCGCCACGTCACCAACGGCACGCCCGTCGTGCTCGGCGGAGCCCTCGTGGTCCCCATTGGCCTCCTCCGAAAACTGCGCGGCGAACCTACCCCGGATGCCGCTACCGCGACCTTCTCCGCCGACCCCGAAGCCCGCTCCCGCATCGAGCTGCTTGCCATGAACGCCGTTCGCATCGCCGAGGAATCCCGTGGCTGCCGCGTGGTGGACGTCTCCGCCCAGAAATGCGGCTGGGACATCACCTCCTACGC
>CAYRLT010000275.1:0-2510 GCA_964425095.1 uncultured Luteolibacter sp. | reverse complement strand
ACTTGCCGTGCGCCGGGTGATTCGCGATGCGGAGGAATCGCTGGCGGCGCAAGCGAACTCCCCAAACCGCTTCCTGATCCTCGAATTTATTTTCCGCGCGCGCCAGAAGCTCATCGCCCTCGATGATGCGGTGGAAAATCGAACGGCCTTCCTCGAAACCTGCCGCGAACTGGTCAAGGCTCCCGACGAACTCGCCGGGCTCCGTCTGGAGGCTGACATGCTCCTTTCGCAGGCGGATCTTGCCAAGCAAGGTGCCAATGCCGAGGCGCGTGCACGCGCCTTGATCCCATTCGTCGACCGCTATATCAACTCTCCCGTCGGGGCGAAGGTGCTGCGCATGGCGATGGTCATGGCGCTCGAACTGGGTGACAATCGCGTCGTCACCGATCTCCATGAAAAAATCGGTAAATACTTCCCTGCTGATCTCGAAATGATCGCCTTCCAGCGCGACAAGCTCGGCGGACAAGTTTTCGGCGCACCTTTCTGCGGCAGCTTCGAGAGGTCGGACGGCAAGAAGGTCCGTATGCCGATGGACGCTCTCGGGCGCTCCACCCTGCTGATCTTCTGGTCAAAGGAAAACGAGGGGCTGACCCTGCTCAAGAACCTGGCCGAAGCTTCCCAGCAGAACAAGGATCTGGTGGAGAACCGCGTCGAGTTTGTCAGCGTCAATCTCGATGAACTGCCGGATGCCGGCGAATCCATCGTGCGCGGACTCGGAGTGAATTGGCAGGTGCTGCACCTTCCTCAGGGAAGGAAGAACCCGATCTATGACGCTTATGTGCGTGAGGACCCTCGGATGCTCACCATCAGTCCGACAGGACTCGCCGCCCTCGTCATGAGCGGGGCCATCAAACCGAAGGAGCAGGTGTCATCAGGCAAGCCCGATTACGCCCGAATGCTGGGTTCGGGACTTGCGCGCGAATGGAACGAACCACGCTATGTGATGCAGCTGCGCTCTCTGATCAGCGGCGACTTCCTCATCGCCGACCCCGAGGAGGGATTCAACCCCACCCGTCCAACCGAATTCAAGTCGCTGGCCAAAGGCCAAAGCACCGAAACCTTGTCGCGCGATGCCACTTCCGTGCCCGAGGGAACACTGCGGGCGATCCAGGAATGCTTCGTTCTCCCGCCCTCGCGCTATATCCTCACTCATGCACAGGCCCGCGACAACTACACCAAGGCCGTTGAACTCTGCCGCAAAGCGATCGCCGATCACCCGCAAGCTCCCGACCTGTGGCTGGTGCGCAACCGCCTGATTGTCGCACTTATGGGGCTGTGGAAATGCGATTCCGATCTCTCCCGCCTGGACGCGGCGATCAGCGAGGCCAAGGCCACTCTCGCGGCCGGAACCCCCAAGGGCTGCGATCTGGTCGCCCGTTTCTGCATCGCCCGCGAGACCCTGCGCGACCCCTGCCGTGCCAGCACGCCAGACCTGTGATCGCCTGATCACCGACTGCGGTGGTGACAATGCGCCCGGACCCGTCCTCTCCGCCGCCGCCCTGCTGGCGCTCGACGTCGCCGACCGCTCAAGCTTCGAACACTACCGGGAACTCATCCTCAAGGACCACACGGAATATCCCATGATGTGGACCTTCAGCACCTTCCTGCTCAATCGCCATCACGATTACTGGCTATTCCAAGTGCCCTTCACCGCCGGTTGGTCCTTCGGTCGTCGCTCGGAATACATGCAGACCAAAGGTCATGCTGAAAAAGCGCAGCGCATGCTCAAGGCCGAACTCGTTTCGGCCGATGGCAAGCCCATGCGTATTCCTGAGGACCTCGACAGCGAATGGACCGCGATTGTTTTTTCCCACCCCGCACCATGGAAAGTCAAGCGGGAGGACACACTGCCGGCTTCACCAGCCCGTATGCTCCAGACCCTGAATACTTTTGCCGCCACCCGTCCCAACAAGGACCTCAAGGTGGTGCTGGCCAGCTTCAGCGGGGATGCAAAAGCCATCCAGGCGGCATTGATCACGGGCCGGACCAACATAGAATTTCCGATTCTCACCATACCCAAGGGACTCGACAACCCGCTGGTGCGTCGGCTCGGCATTCTCTCTCCGGATGAAGCGATCAACAGCGTGCTGATCCGCAAGGACGGCCGGATCGCCGTCATGAGCTCCGGACTCAGCAATCATGGCCAGGATGGCAGAACCATCAGCAATGTGATCACGCGCGATGACGAGATGACCGTCCTTGGTGCCCTGGAGCGCGGCGACGTGGAGACCGCCAAGAAGATAATTTTAACCATCGCTCCTCCCTACAATCCCGATGCGGTCGACGCGAAAGGCAAGAAACTGCCCGTGCCAAAATACGGCCTCTCCCACCTCCGGGCCCGGGCGCGCGTCTACGTCGCCCTCGAGGAATGGGACAAAGCGCTGGCGGATGCCGAGGAGGTGGTCCAGCAGCAACTGGGCACGGACGGCGGCATGAGCCTGCGCACCGACGAGTTGGATGAGTCCGAGGCCTTGCGGAATTCCATCCTCGAATTGCTCAAAAAGTCAAAG
>CAYRLT010000274.1:0-1745 GCA_964425095.1 uncultured Luteolibacter sp. | reverse complement strand
TTGATTGGCGGTTTGTTCTTGGCCGCGATCCCGCACAGGGAGACAGAATGTGTATTACAGCTATTTCAGCAGGTTTATCCTGGTACGGTTGCCGCAAAAAATCTTTTCCAGACCATGCTGCAAAATGGAAATCCAGTGATTCACCCCGCAGTGACATTACTGAATGCCGCATTAATCGAGCGTACTCACGGCGATTTCCTATTCTATGAAGAAGGCGTTACACCAGCAGTAGGAAGAATGATGGAGGCGATCGACAAAGAACGAATTGAAATTGGTGAAAAGCTCGGCGTTAGAATTATTCCAGACCCTGAGTTGGGTGTGATACAGGGATATATGACAGAAGCGAGTTACAGCCCAGGGTATTCCAAGGCACCAGGGTTCAAAGGCATTCGCGCACAAAGCGAGCTAAATCACCGATATCTTCATGAAGATGCTGGATATGGACTCGTATTCCTGTTGGATCTGGCTAAGAGCATTGGCGTGGAAACCCCGCACATTAACGCACTTCTGGACATCGCATCCATCGTTGCTCAGAGAGACTATCGGAAAGAAGCAGTGCGTACATTAAAAGGAATCGGATATACAATAGAAGAGGTCAATAAATTATAAATTGAAATAACTATGAGGCCCTTTAGTATTCAACTTTTCATTGTTTTGTTTCAGATTGCGACGAACGACTCTCTCCTTTTGCTTATCAAGCAAAAGGAGAGAAAATTATGAAAGAGTAGTCTTGTTTACCTTCGTGTTCTTAGTTTTCGGGCCGATTGCGTTTGATGTTTTACGTCAAGAAGCAAAAACTCTTCAAATGAAAAGGAGCTGCTCATGAAAACCGCAAAGAAGTTAGGTCTGTTGACACTGGTCATGTTGATCTTTGTGCCAACCTTCGGGTTCCGTAACGTTACCACCAACGCCGTTGCGTTGGGTCCGGCTGCGATTCCATCGTGGCTGGTGGTCTCCCTCTTCTTCTTCCTGCCGCTCTCGGCCATTATTGCGGAGTTGGCGTCCGCAAACCAAGAGAAAGGCGGCGGGATATACAGTTGGGTTGAATGCAGCCTGGGGGCGAAATGGGCTTTTATCAGCACCTGGTCGTATTTCGTTGCCAATCTGTTCTATCTGCAGTATGTCTTTGCCAGACTGCCCGTCATGGCATCGTGGGCGATCTTCGGGGAGAATAGATTCACTGATGCAAATGCCAACTGGTTGCCGTACATGGGGATGGTCCTATGTGTTCTGCTGACGTTGATCGCCGTCAGAGGCGTGCGCTCCTTTTCAAAGCTTAGTGATGTGGGAGGCCCGCTCACGATCGTTCTCGTCGTGCTGTTCGTCGTGTTCGCCATTGTCGGACTGTTGCTTGGAAAACCGTCTGCGACGGCATTCACGGCTGGGAACGTGATGCCTGATTTTGACGTCACCTATTTTGCCACGTTTGCATGGCTGCTCCTGGCTGTCGCAGGCGCCGAGGTCGCTGGAACCTATATCACCGAGGTCGACAAGCCGAACAGGAACTTCCCGCGCGGCGTGATCATTGCGACGTTGTTTGTAGCTGCGGCGTATATTATTGGCTCGCTTGCCGTGAGTCTGGTTGCCTCGCCGGAAGCCCTTACTGAGGCTGGATTGGCAAATGCCGAATACGTTGTGTATCAGATTCTGGCGGAGAACTTCGGACTCAACGGCGCAATAATGGTCCGTCTGGTTGCCTTTATTACATTCGTTGCCTCGATAGGCGCTTTTGTCGTATGGATGGA
>CAYRLT010000273.1:0-5971 GCA_964425095.1 uncultured Luteolibacter sp. | reverse complement strand
TACTCACAGCAGCCCGCCAATGGATCGGCAAATCATCGCTTGGCAATTTTCAGAATCCGAGAGATGGATAGGCAGCAACGATGAACTACCGTGAAACGCTCGACTGGTTGTTTTCCACCCAGATGTTCGGGATCAAACTCGGACTCGAAGGTTCGCACCATTTACTCAGGGAATTTCTCGCCTATCCCGCGCACGGCGTGCGAGTGATCCATGTTGCGGGAACCAACGGCAAGGGCAGCACTTGTGCGATGATCGATAGCATCGCCAACTCCTGCGGATGGCGCAGCGGGCTATTCACATCACCACATCTCATCGACTTTCGCGAGCGCATCAAAGTATCCGGCCAGGAAATTCCGGAGGATGCCTGCGCCGCCATGCTCACCACCTTGCGCGACATCTGCGAGCGGATGGAAACCCATCCCACATTTTTCGAAATCACCGTGGCACTCGCCATGCGTTGGTTCCGCGAATGCCAATGCGAACTCATCGTATTGGAAACCGGCATGGGCGGCCGGCTTGACGCCACTACAGCCGTGCCCGCCGATGTCTGCGTGCTCACCCCGATCGGACTCGATCACATGCAATGGCTCGGCGATACGCTGGAAGCCATCGCCATCGAGAAGGCCGGAATCTTCGTGGCCGGGAAACCTGTGATTTCAGCACCGCAGCAACCATCCGTGCGCTTCGTTTTGGAAATGGAGGCCAATAAAACGCGCTCGCCACTTGAATTCATCGATAGCCCTCTGTTAGGTTATTCGATCGCTCTCCCCGGAGAACATCAGCAATGGAATGCGGCGCTGGCGGTTGCCGCGCTTTATCGCGCCCAACTTCCACTCAATACCGACTGCGTTCGTCACGGCCTCGCAAATGTTTCTTGGCCCGGTCGATTTGAGAAATTTCGCTCTGGCCTGGTGCTGGATGGCGCGCATAACCCACAAGCCGCCGCGGTCTTGGCTCAAACATGGAATACCGAATTTCCTGGGAAAAAGCCCTCACTCGTCTTCAGCGCGGTGTCCGCCAAGGATATCTCAGGCATTCTTGAAATCCTTGCACCTCTCGCATCAAGGATTCTCCTCTGCCCCGTGGCGACACCCCGCGCCGCACCGGCAACCGAACTCGCCGCATGCCTGCCCGCCGATGCTCCGTCGCATGAAATTTTCCCGAACTTCGAAGCCGCTTTTGCCGCCGCTCAACAATCCGACGAGCCGATTCTGATCACCGGATCGCTATTCCTAGTCGGCGAGGCCCGCGCCTTCCTAACAAGCCAAACATTTCAGTCGAGCTCGCAGTAATCGCCCTCACTATTCACCAGGCAAGACGGAGAACTTCTCGGAGCCTTGGATTTCAAGCGAAGTCCATGGTGCCTCCACGTTAGAAAGAGCCGCTGCTAGAGGCGATGGCGACAGGTCATCGGGGGACGCATTGCGCAGCGATGCTACCGTAACCGATGGATCGAGGTGATTGAGACTAGCGGAAAGATAGCCTCCGCCGATGTCCACCTGGTCGCTGGCCCGCATCTCGAAGTGCAGATGCGCCGGATAATAACCATTCGCAGTGCCGACCGTGCCTAATTTCCCGCCGCGGGGAATAAGCGCACCCGGCGCAACATCGATCCGATCAAGGTGGGCGTACATCGAATGAAGCGTCTTGCCGTCCGATGTTTTGTGGGCGACCACGACCAGTTTCCCCCAACCGGGCGAGGGCTCGCCGATGTAGAGCACAAGGCCGTTCGCTGTGGCGAAAACCGGATCGCCGAGATCTGTATCCATGCCGCCGATACCATTCAAATCGTCGCCGGTATGATGGCCGCCGCGTTTTTCGTTCATCTCCCAGTATTTCTGGGCATTGTAAGCAAAGCCTCCGTGTTCCGTGCCCATCGGCGGATTAAAGCGGAGCGCGCGCGGGATGACGGCCATTTGCCATGCGGAAGGAAACTGGAATCGATGATCAATTTCCCCGCTCATCGGCATGAGCAACGGGGAATCCGCATCCTGGTAACCGATACGCGGCTGCACGGCAGCGGGTTTCCCGGATTTGCAGATCACCCATGCCACGATCCCCCCCGCCACGGCGAGCGTGAGAACCAACATGAAAATGGATGATGGCCTGCGCACATTCGGAACATGGGGAAGCAAGGAGCCAGAATCAAGGGCCAAGGCTGGCGCGCGGATGGATTTACTCTGGAAACATGACTGCCCGGCCGGAAAATCCGTCATGAAATGAGCCCCGAATGAAACGACTTTGTCGTGCCTTTTGAAACGACTCCCTGAAAGTTCAAGGCCTACAGCCTCATGATAAGAAACTTGGGTTAACGAATACTCTCCGCCTCCCACTACTCCTCTACCGAACGCTCATCCGCAATCCAACCCACCGCCAAGCAGCGGGTGATTTCAAACAACGGTTCGTCTTTTCCCTCGTGCCGCAGGATTTCCAGGGTGAAACGCTGGCGGTAGTTAGGCGTGGCCAGCACCATGCGCTTCATCCTTTCCTCACGCTCGCTTCCGGCTTGCGCAAAACCCAGCACCGCTTGCGGCAGGTCCGAACCGCTCAGTCGAAAAGACGTCCACATTCTCTGATCCCCGAACGGCATCGGCTGTTCGGTCGCCGGTTCGCAAAACACCCGCACCACTGCCTGCCGCACCTCGCCCGACCATAAATTTTCCCAACTTGCCGTGCCGTAGCGCGCATACGCATCCCAATCCACCTTTGGCCCATCCGGCGTGCCCACGACTTCAAGCAAACGCACATTCCCCGAGGGAAAAGCCACCACGAACGCCGTGACCGGGTGCCCGCCATCCCCTTGGTGCCCCAGCACCTTCTCGATCTCGCCCACCCCGGCACGAGCCTCCTCCGGATACTCCCCCAGCCGGGATTCCACCTCTGCCGCGTTGCGCACCCATTGCAGACGCTTTGCAGGATCGCTTTCCACTAGAAATGCGCGCGCCACCGCCTCCGCGGTTTCCAATCCGTCGCGCACTTCATCCGCTGCCTCTGGCCTGGCCTGCATGATCTCCCGCTTGTCATCTCCTGCCAGAAACCAAACTCCAATCCCGGCACCTGCCAAAAGCAACAGACCGCCAAGCATCAGCCAGATGTTCCATGACTTCGCGTCGGCTCCCACAGCACGCCCCCAGCCCGACTCGGGATTCCCGCGCTGGCGGCGTCTTTTGGATCGTTTCAACATGGCTTGCGCTTGATATGGCACGCCCATGCTCCGCCACGGTTTTCGCCCTTCGGACTACTCGCCGCAGCGGAGTGGTGGCTGATTCGCCGGAAAACCCTCGCGGATTCTCCCGCCGGAATGCCCGGTGGTTCCTGAGCACGGCACGGTCGTGGCCGGCACTTGCCCTCCGCGATTCTGGCCGCAAGCAGTGGCTTGTCCGGAAAAGACCCGAAGGTATTCTCCGACCAGGAGCCTGCGACGCGGAACCCCACATTGTTGTTCTCGTTCGTCGGGCTGTTGTTGTTGCGGTTCGACGACGCGAGGTTGCCGGAACTATTGTTCCAGTTGCCGCCGCGGAGCGCCCGCGACTCGCCAGCCGTTTGTCGCCCGTGCATCCCGCAGAAATTCAAAGCTTTAAAACCGCCCGGCGCAAGCCCCAGCTTTGCGCGTGTTTCGCATGGGCGATCCATGCCCGCACCGTAGTCGTGAGGTCCGCCGGATCGCAGCGGCCGCGTATGACCTCCCGCCGCATTCGCGCGTAACGCTTGCGGAATCTCCGCGCATTGGACGTTCTTACCTTTACCCGCCCGTCGGACCGCACCACGAAACCGCAGAAGTCCACACCGTCGCCCGTCGGGATCAGCCGGTATTTGTCCGGGTGAATTTCCAAACCCTCCACCGCGAGAAAATTCCGGCACCGCGCGCCCAATCGTTTTAGCGCCGTCCGATCCTTTCCGTAGAGCAGAAAATCGTCCACATAGCGCACGTAGCCTTTCACCCGCAGCTCCTGCTTCAAGAAGTGATCGAACGCATCCAGATAGATGTTCGCGAAAAACTGGCTCGTCAGGTTGCCGATGGGTAGACCCTTGCGGCGCTCCACCACATCAAACAAAGCCCCGCCTTCCGGCCACACCCGTTCCACCCGCTCGACATGGCTTTCCAAAATCACATCAACCAGCCCGAGCACACGCTGGTCCCCCACCACTCGTGTGATCTTTTCCCGCAGCAATCCCTGATCGATTGACGGAAAATACCGCCGAATATCGCACTTGAGCGCGTAAGGGTAGCGCTTGGCGAAATGCAGTGCCCGCCGCATTCCGGCATGCGTCCCGCGCCCGGCGCGGCAGGCATAACTGTCCTCGATGAAACGTGGCTCGAACAACGGCTCCAGCACCCGCACCAGCGCGTGATGCACCACCCGATCCCGGAAGGGAGCCGCAGCCACAAGCCGCACCTTGGGTTCATGGATCTTGAAATAGTGGTAGGCTCCAGGCCGGTAGCTGCCATCCGTGAGCTCCCGTTCCAGCCTCACCACTTCCGTCTCCCAGTGCTGGAAAAAGGCGGCACCCGCCCGCTTGCCGCGTTTGCCGCGCATGGTATCGCGCGCCGCTTCCATCAGGTTCCCGAGGCTTGCGACTTTCTCCCACAGCTGTTTGTGGCGTTTCACAGCTCCTTGATGAAGTCCTGCACCGTCAATCCGCTCTGCCGGATGATCGCCCTCAGCGTGCCGGGTTTTAGTTCCCTATGATCCGGCACCGGAACAGTCACGGTCGATTCCCCCAGCCACTTCTGCATCACCACATGGCTGCCTTTTTGCCTGACTTCGGCGAAACCGTAAGCCTCCAGAATCCGGCAGGCCTCCCGTCCTGATAGCACCGGCAGCTTAGGCAACCTCCACCTCCATGGCTGAGATGTAGGACTCGGAAGACAGTCGCTCCTCGATCTCCAACGCAGAGGCACATTCGAGAAACAACTCCACCGCCTCCCGGAGATTGGCCTTGGCTTCCTCCACCGTGTCCCCCTGCGAAACCACTTCAATCTCGGGACAAAGAGCCACGAATCCATCTCCTTCACGCGTCAGCAAAGCCGTCAGCAACCGTTTCATGAACGCATCCTAGCCCCTTCCCCTCCGTTTGTCGAGTTCAGCGATTTTGCCCAGCCTCCCACCATCCGTCCGCATTCCTCCAGTCCTTTCGCACTGAAGAGGAACTGCTGGTTGCTGATCAGGTTGCGGTCCATGCACAGCCGCACCAGCCAGCGCACCACTTCGATCTTGCGGTTCGCCTCCTCCAGTAGCTCGCACTTGCGTTCGCGGCCCGCGTAGGCCGCCTCGCCCAGCAGTTCGAGCACCTTCACCACCGCATCCGCCAGCCGCGTGCCCAGCACGAAGCGCTGGTTTTTCGGAAACCCATCTACCCGGTCCAGCACCCACTTGGTGTAGTCATACCACTTCACCATCACTGCTGGTTCGTCTTTTCCGGATACGAGCTTCATCAAAAAAATTCCGCCCGCTTCGCGGGAATAAGAAAAGAGAAAAAAAGAAAAGGGCAAAGAGCCAAAGATCAGAGGGAAATCATCCGCGCTTTCTTCTCAGCACCACGCCCATCATTCCAATCAACGTCAACAGAACTCCAGACGGCTCAGGAATAGCTGCGACGCGGAACCCCGCATTGAGGCCCTCGCCCGTCGGGCCGCTGCCGTTGCGGAACGACGACGCGAGGTTGCCGGAACTATCGATCCAGAAGCCGCCGCGGAGCGGTCGCAACTCGCCACCCGAATCGTTAGGAGCCGCGAAAGCCGATTCACCCCACTCCCAAACATTGCCATTCTGCGCCATTGTGCCATACGCACTCAGCCCGCCCGCGTTCGTGATGTCCGCCGGGCCGGTCAATACTGGCCACTTAAGAGATTTTTTGATTTACCAGTTGGCCGCAGGGAGGGAAGCTTCCCGCATGGCCAGATACGCAAAGCAATTGTCACGGGGAGAAGCCGCTACTGACCACCTCAGCGCGGGTATTTTGGCGCATT
>CAYRLT010000272.1:0-1807 GCA_964425095.1 uncultured Luteolibacter sp. | reverse complement strand
CGATGTGATGTTGCAGGTGAACCTCAATGATCCGCTCGTGCGTGTACTTGGTAATGGCCACGCGCGACTCGCCCGCAAACTGATCTCTGAGCCACGATTCATCCGGGCCTTCGCCGGCAAACGTAAAGGAAATATGGGGATACTTCTTCAGGAGAGACTTGGCCGCTTCAGCCATGATGCGGGTGCCCCGATAGTCGCAGAAACGGCGGGCGAACAGAATCTTTAGTCCAGACGTGTTGTCTCGGGCTCCCGCGACACGAGCGTGATCCGGAATGTCCGCATAGTTGGGAATGATCCAGTTGTGGCCCGTGAGTTCGCGGGGAAGAAAAGTTCGGTACCAATTCAGAAAATTGTAATCGACGCAGACACGGTTCGGGCACCTTTCGTAATCGCGGATCGCCTGTTGCCGAGCCCGCAATTTGTACCACTTGCCCATGCGGTCACTGTCCCAGAGTGCTCGCGGTGAGACACAACGATTGGGCAGATCCCATGCAATACCGTGCTGTATGGAAACACAACGATCGCCGCGGTAACGCACCGAATGACGATCGGCCCCGAAGATAACGATGTCCCTTCGACTGTCGAAATCGCGCGCGGCCAATTGAAATGCCGTGATTTTTCGGGAACGTCCTTTCTTCTTTAGGACGGGAAGCCCGATGACCTTGATGTGGTCAACCCTCCGCTCAAAACCGTGGTGAGCATACTGATAAATGGTCGGCTCCATGCCCAACCGCGAGCATAAAGTCGCCAGATTAAAGAGGTAGGTTTCGACACCGCCAATGATGCGATCCTTGCCCTCAAGGTCCAAGTAATGGCGATAAAAAATGGCGGCTTTCATGGTCTTGTTCCGAACCTTTCACGCGGAAGTCCTGCCCCGGAAACCGATTTCGGGGTGGCTGGGCCCGAGTGCAGCGGTGGCGAGAGTGCCTGCCCGGGTGTGCCGGGCCAGCGCTTCGCTACGGCTCGGGGTAGCGAAATCCGGCGATCAGGGCAAGAGCAGATTCCGACGCCCAGACGTCGAGAACCGCGGGAATTCGCCGCCCGGAGCCTCCTCCATGCTTCCCTTGCATTGGGTGTGAACAGTGACCGGCCAGGAACATCGTGGTTCTCCGCGATGGACGCTAAATCACCGCGACTGGGAAAACGGCGCAAGCCCGGCCGTCCATATCGGTCTTGGTGATCCCACCCGAATCTGGTACAAGGGTTCCTTCGCCGGCATACGTTTGCCGCGATCCATGGACGAAGACCAACCCCGCTACGGATCTCCCACGGATGAACAATTTTGGCAGGGTCGTTCGGCTTGCGCTCAAGTACCGTTTCACGTTTGTGCTTTCCATGATCACGGCGCTGAGCGTCGCGGTGCTCTGGGGCGCCAACCTTGGGACCGTTTTCCCCTTCGTGAAAGTGGCCCTCGAAAATCAGTCGCTTCCTCAATGGGTCGACGACGAAATCCGCCAGTCGCTCGGCACGCTCCAGGAAAAGACGGCCGAGATCAAAACGCTTCGATCGCAGTTGGCCGAGGCGCCGCCGAAATCGCAACCGTCGATTCGCGGCCAGATCACTGACGCCGAGGAACGCATCGCGGCCGAGCGGCAGGCCCTCGATCGGTATCGCCGGGTGAAACCCTATATCGACCGCTACATGCCGCAGTCGCCGTTCGCGACCGTGACGATGCTCGTGGTGGTGCTGCTCTTGGGCACGGTGCTCAAAGACGTTTTTCTGGTGAGCAATTCGATTCTGGTGGCCCGGATCGCGCAGTTGGCCGAGTTCGATCTGCGGAAGTTGTTCTATCGGCGGACACTGCGGA
>CAYRLT010000271.1:0-2310 GCA_964425095.1 uncultured Luteolibacter sp. | reverse complement strand
CTCGAGGCCTGGGGCGGCGGCGCGACGACGCGCATCAAGGGGGAGCCGGTGGGCTTCACGGCATGGGTCATTAGCATGGTCGCCGATGGGATGTCGGGCAAAGATATCGCGATGAAAGAGCGGCCGCAGCGGACGTGGGATGTAACCGGCGCCTGGAGCGAATTCGAGGGCCCGTGCGCGGGCTCTACGTGGACGATGGCCGCACGTGATGGCAAGCTGTCGCTCGTGACGGCGCCATGCTGCGATGCGTCACAGCCGGCGCAGGTTAGTGAAAGCAACGCACTCCGCTGGCGCAGCGACAGGATCGTTGTCATGAATATGCCCGGGCGCGCCGCGACCGACACGCCCACGGCCACCTTGATCTTTGTCGCACCGGCCAAAGCGGTCATCTGGTACACGGCGGCGGACGGCCGGCCCGCCTTTGCCACTTTGCGGAAATAATTCGCGACGGATGGTAAAAATATGAAAAAAATTAATTTTATTATTCGTTTCTTTTGCCTCTGTCTCCTCGTGGCGCTGTCGGTGCCCCTGGCGGCCCAAGGGAGCGTAAGCGGCGTCGCGGAATGGGGGCAGTTCCATCTCTCCTACACCATAGCGGGAGCTGATCTTGAGCCGCGGGAGACTGTTTCCACCGGATCGGTCCTGACTTATCACTATACCGGCAAGCTTGCTGGCAATACATTGACCATTTCAGGGAAGGGTTGGGGCGATGTGCCGGTATCTGATCAGAATTACCCGTGGATTGTCACGGCTTCGGTCAGTGTGGATGGCAATACTAAAAAATTCGAGTACAAAGACGTTACGCCTGGAGAGAAACTGAATCAATCCTTTTCTTTATCCGTACCGATCCCTGCGAACGCACGCAGCGGATCGTTCAGCATGGAAGTTCTTTATCACTCCGCTTATCGAGTACAGGGTAACGCGGTCACCGGGACCTTAACGCGCGGCAGCGGAGCAGTTTCCGCCCCGGTCGTACCCAAGGAGGTGAAGCCTACCGTCGACACGCCTACCCCGAAACTGGGCGACAAACTCAAACTCACCGCCACCATCAAGCTCATCCGTGGCAGCCTGCGCGTCTACATCGGCCAGACACTGTCGTTCAAGGCACAAGTGTCGTCGCCCGACGGCACCGTACCGCCCGCGGGCCTCGTCTACCGCTGGGAGCCGAGCACCGAGGTGGCCTTCACGCCCTTCGAAGGCACCGGCAACACCGCGACTGGCAGATTTTCGCGGCTGGGGAAGGTGAGGGTTTGGGTGGACGTGCTGCAGAAGTCGGGAACGGTGCTCTCGACCGTTGCCGAATCGAACCAGCTCGATATCGAGGTGGTGGCGCCGGAGATCAACCTGCGGTCGTTTCCCGCTTTGCCCTACCCGGGTCAAGAAGTGCGCATTACCGCGTCCGAGTCCCCTCCGGTAGGCGACGACCTCATCACGTACTGGTGGGAGTATGCGGGCAGCGCTATCAACCCGGGAGCCCTTGCCGACCCGCGCATTTTTACCTACAAGCCCAAGAACTGGACGACGCCGGTGACCGTGACCGCCCATGCCAAGGCGAAAGACGGCGGCGACGATCTTGGAACGAAGGCCATTATGATCACCGCACGTCCGTACATCGTGAGGGTTACAGGGCCGATAGTCCGCAAGCCGAAGCCGAAGGTCTGGAGTGCAGCCGAAGGCCGTCTGGTCGATGATGAGCAGCCGCTGGCGGTGTTCCAGGACGTGAGTATGCGCGCCGATGTGAGGCCGACTCCAATCAATCAGCCTCTGCACTACCAGTGGACCGTGGCGCCTGAGTCGCCGGAGGGCTGTTTGATCTCGAATCCCATCTCGCAGGAGCCGACGTTCAACTGCTCGCAGACAGGCAGTTTCACTGTGCTGGTGACCGTGCGCGACCACCTCGGCGCCACGCTGGGCACGGGAACGGGGCAGATTTTGATAAGCAACTCGCAGGAGAGCTTTAAAGCGCCGCGACTGATCAGGCGGGTCGAACCAGAGTATCCGTCGGTGGCCTACAATGCCTTGGTCCAAGGCGTGGTGATCCTTGAGGCGACGATCGAACCCAACGGTAGGGTCAGCAACGTGACGATTATCCACGGGATCCTGTTGCTCGATCAAGCGGCGATCGATGCCGTTCGACAGTGGGTCTACGAGCCGTTGACGCAAACGGTCCCGCTTATCAAAACCGTTACGGTGACCTTCTCGCTGAATTCTAAATCGGTGAAATAAATTGAAAGCATTCGCGGAGGAATATTCATCATGAAACGAAAAACTGTCCTGATTCTGGCCGGTGCGATTGTCCTGACGGCGGCC
>CAYRLT010000270.1:0-5556 GCA_964425095.1 uncultured Luteolibacter sp. | reverse complement strand
CTACGACGAGCTTTAAAGAGGCCCATTCTCGCAGCGGAACCTTGCGGGCAACTTTCCTAAACGAGATCATCAATTCGATCGCCAAAAACGGTATTACCCACTAGATTCTCGATTGTCCCATCGTTTTTGATTACGGGAACTGAAAATCGGATATAGCACATTTCATTCTATTGCTCGAGTTTGGTGTGATTCAGGCCAATATCTCAAACTCTGATGAAAATCAGTAGCCTCCGCGTGTTCGTTGAACTCCAGTAGACTTCCAATTTTTGACATCAGCACTTCCCTGACTTCGGCCGGGCTCGCAAAGAAGAATTCCTTCCGAAGGTTTACGTGATTTACTTTTCTATCAGCGAAATGTCTGTGAAGCTCAGTCTCAATCGTGACTGCGTCCTCGGAGAAGAACAAACCGTGAACGTCGAATTGGAAAGGCACGGAGGCATCACCGAGTTCATTGACCCGATCCAACGGTTCCAGGCGTCTCGTTAACCCAATCTTGACGACATTAGCGCCAAAGGCTCCGCGATTGGAAATAATGTATACATATCCAGCGCGGATGTTGGCCGCGCGATAGTCGTTTTGAGCAATCGCCGCATCCAATTCGCTGAGCTTTTCCTCAAGCACAGGGTTTGTTCCATCCTTCAACCGAAGTGCTTCCAACGCGTTCAAAATGTGGTTCCTCTCTTTATCGAGCAGTTCACGTTGACTGGCCAATTCAGCAGCCACCTTCTTTTCCTCGCGAAGCTGGGCGCGCTCTTCTCTAGCAAGCTCCTTCTCTTCCTGTTTTTTGATCAAAAAATCCGAGGTTAGTTCGATTTCCCGCACACGCAGAGCGTGAAAATTCAAATTAATCCTCATTTCCATCATCTTTCCGAGCTTCTCGATCGCTTCCCTCGATCGTTCAATCCTTCCTTTGGATGTCGCTGCGTTTCCCGCGCGCAATGAACGGACGCAATTCTCAGCTTCAGCGTTGTAAGCGCGGAGCATGAGCTTAGCGAGGTCGTCCGCCATTTTTCGGCCTTTAGCCAAAGAGTTGTCATAGGTGAACATGTTCGACTTCTCGATTGCTCGTCCAAGTTTGATGAAATCGGCAATTTCTGAATCCAACTCCGTTAAACGCTCCTGATACTCGGCCGCGCTCTCAAGAGGATGGTGGTAGCGGTAGATACCCACCTCTTGAAGAACGAGTTCATCACTCAAGACCACACAATCGGAAACCGCGCCCGACATTGACTCCAATTTCAGCTTCAACTCACGGTTTTCCGCCTCAAGGTAGGAGAGGCGGTCCACGGCCAACTTATCGCTGGGTCCGTCGGCTTCCAACGGAACCAATTCGGGTTCTAGCGCAGGCTCTCCAGCTGTCTGCGGTGCCTCATTACGCGACACCCAAAGTTCCCATCCCACAGGGGGAGCAGGCCAATTGGGATCAGGCGTGCATCCCTTCGGTGGATTCCATCCTGCAGGGGGCTTGGGCCAACCGGGTGGCGGATTGAATTCAAGGTTAGGTTTCATGACCGTCGTATTCCTAAAACAATGGCAGGAACCAGTTCAAATGGATTCTTCGAAACCGATGCGCCAAGATGCGTTAGCGTTGCCTCAGGCAAAACATTTGAGAGCTCCAGTTTCAAAAACTCTTCACGAGCAACTCCCATGGCTACGAATGGAATAAACATGGAAATACCTGTCGCAGGATGAGTCGTGTGTGTCCCAACCTCGAGAGAAACACTGCCGACATACCCGCGCCGGTCGGCCTCAAAAACTTCATGAAGCACACGCAAAGCAACCTGATGAATAGCACTTGCATATCGGTCCTTGCAAGCCTTCGCCGTCATCTGAACGGCCGTAATCTCATCGGTGGATTTAGTATACTTGTAGGCTTTTATCGTCGAAATCTGATCTGGGGCAGGCACCAAGACACGCAAGGTGAGTTCTGCCGTATCTGGAACATAGGAAAATTCGTGCTCAATCGGAAAATGATCTGGGTAGATCGCATTCGATAACACAATACCGATGTATTCCTCGATCGCTTCGGGTATTCCGTAGCCAAGGTTAGCAATGAGCTCGTTCACCGCGCAATTCCGATTTGCCGCCCCTTGCTCTCGTTCAGCGCATTCAGCTGCGTATCTGTCTTGTGTAGTCTGCAATGCCACTAACCTCTGTCTTTCTCGTTCTTCATACAAAGCAGTCTCCTCCATCCGCCTTGACTCAGCCTGTTCCATAGCAATATTCCATGCCTCTGATTCGGATGCGTATCTAGCTCGAGCCTCCGCGACTTTCTTCTTATGCTTCGTCTTGCCGAAAAAATGGATGTATATCTTCGAAGTGGTAGGCTCGACATACGTGGGAGCCACGGGATTCGTAATATTCAAGGGTGGACTCGATTTAAGCAGAGAATCTTGTAGCACAAAGGGGGGATGTATTACTTGCACCCTGAGAGTTTCCAAGTCCACAAAATCATCCACATCTAGTGTGGCTGCTAGAATTCCGTCGAGATCTTCTGCAATCACAGATAGCTCAATATTCAACTGCTCCACTTCCGCATTCATGGAAGCTAAATGACTCTCTTTTGCCTCCTTCTCGAGCTGCTTCTGATCGGCAGCACTCGCCTTCTGAGCCTTAGCGTATGCCTGCTGCTCCATTTTCTTAGCTGAAACCGCCTCTCTTTCCGCAGCGGCATAAGCACGCTGCAACGCCTTTTGTCGGAGCTCACTTTCGCGAGCAGAACGCTTCATCTCACGATGGACTACTGCTAAAAATCCTTTTCTGGCCATAATGCTGTATTTTATTATTTATATTCTAACTATCCAATAATCCCAACGAATTCGCCGACCACACGAAGGTCGCTGATCATGTCAGTATCGAGGGTAAGTGGCTTAAAATTGAAATCCATCGAATCCGGTTCGAGGCGGATACTGCGATGCGACCAAGAGTCGCCCGTTTCGGTCTTCTCACTTCGATAGATCTTCACGGTGTATTGCCCACCGGTGTCCGGGTCCTGGATGTCCCGGCTCTGGACGATGACGACCTTGCCATTCCTTGATCCGTCTGACGGTTCACGGAAAAGGCACCAAGAGCCATTGGGAATGCGGCGGTTCATGGACTCGCCGACGACTTGGGCGATGAAGAATCCGGGTTTCGCGGTGAAGTGGTCGGGGAGTTCGGCGTATTGGCAATCCAGTAGCCACTGTTCCTTGCTGAAGTCCCCTGCCGCGATCTTGATGTCGAAGATCGGAACGGCATTCGGGCAATCGGCCGCCTCTTCGGGCGACAGGATGGGGAATGGATAGGCGGGTGGAGTTTTTGGGGTTTCGGGTTCTTCGAATTTCGGCAGGAGGGCACCGGCTCCTTGCGTTTGGAGATAGAGATTGGTTTCGGGATCTGTGGAATAGACATAACAGCCCTTCGTTCCCCGGGTCATCAGGGTGCGGTAGGTGTTCTTGATGATGAGGTCGGCTTTCTCGCGGGCGGCAGCGGCCTCGGTCTTGAGCAGGCCTTTGTAGCCCTTGATGGAGGAATCGCCGTTGGAGCGTTTGGCAGCATCGGTGACGACCTTGCCATCGCGGACGACGAGGTCCGGGCCGATGATCACACCCACGTAGTCGAGTTCCAGTCCCTGGCAGGTGTGGATGCAGCCGACTTCCTGCACGGAGTCAGGTTTCACGATCCACAGCGACCCGTCTTCGCTCAAGTTCCACTTCGCCTTGAAGTCGCCGCCGTCGAGCTTGATGTCGTATTCTTTTGGGACGGGGTTGGATTTCGTTTTCCGGCTGAGCCAGTCCCAGCAATACCCGGCGACCAAGCGGGCCTTGTTGTTCAGTCGGTTCCGCTGATAGATGAGATCCTTCAGCGCCTTGGCGGATTCACAGACCTTGAACTCGTAGTTCGCGCCTTCAAGCGTGCTGTTGGCAGTTTGCCGAACTTGGAGCACGCGGTCGATCCATGCGAGGTAACCGTCCGAGCCATTGCAGCGGAACTGGGATTCGAGATCCATTTCGGTGACGGTGGCACCGAGCGATTGCGCCCACTCGCGGATCTGGTTTTTGTTTCCGATGTCCTTCCAGTGGATCCGCTGGTCCTCATCGAGAAAGAAGACGGTGAAGGTGGAGGCATCGATGAGTTCCTTGATCTGGTTTTCACCGAGATTGCTGAAGAGGCCGGATTTCTCGTTCAGGCGATGGGCTTCGTCGACGATGAGTCCCTGGAAGGTGTTGGACGGAGTGGCGGTAAAGGCCCCGGAGCCGACGAAGAGATTGGAAATGCGGGATTTCTTGAGAGTGCCGGTGAGCTTGTTCTCATAAACGGCGCGGGGAGCGCTGTTCTTGGTGACGTATTGGGAGACCAGCTCACGGTTGGTCAGTTCGACGAGCAGGTTGATGGCGACCACCGTCTTGCCAGTGCCCGGGCCGCCATTGACGAGCAAGACGTTCTTGTTCTTCGGTGTGGAGGTCGTGGCGAGATACAGCGCGGTTTCGTAAACAACCTTCTGGTCGTCGATCAGATAGAACTCGCGGTTCCCCTGCATGAGGGAGGCCAGGTGATCGGCCAGACCTTTGGACGGGCGAATTCTGCCGTCGCGGATCCGATACATCGTTTCCCCATCGTCGCCGTATTTGACGTGGGCCTTGATGAATTCGCGGAGCTTCTTTGCATCGTCCCGGAGGAACGCGGGGGCGAGCTTGGTGTGTTCGGCGTAAAACGGCGCGTGCAGCACCGCTCCGGATGCGCAGTTGTGCAGATACGCGCAGGGTCGGAGGTGGATAGGGTCCTGGCGGACGGTTTCATTGAAATCCTCTATCAGCATGGCGTAGGACCACGCCTGATAGGACGGGTGGTTCACCTCCCGCTCGCACCCGCCGACAAAGGTGCTGACGATGGCGTCCTTGGTGGTGGCCTTGGCGTCCTGCCATTGTTTCAGCTCGACGATCACCGCCGTGCGCTGGCCATCGCCGCGGGTGCCGGTGACGATGAAATCCACGCGTTTGCCGGTTTGCGGGATGTTGAACTCGATGGCGACCCCGGCGTTGTTGGGAATCCCGACATCCTCCAACACCGTGTCCATGTGCCGGAGGGAATTTTTCCAAGAGGCCAATTCACTAGCTCCAACGGATTTTCCCAGCGCGCCCTGGAAGGATTCATGGACAATCTCCTCGATCCGATTGGATAGGATGTCCGCCCGGAATTGGGTCTTATTGGCGAGATAGACGATCATCTTGATTTCATCATGTCGAGCTCGCGGAGGTAGGTCTGGAAGGCGTGTGCGACATGGATCAGTGCCACTCTATCGGGCAGATGGGACACGGGAAGAAGAAAAAGTGGGCGAGGTGCATTCGCTGCGCAATTCCGAGAAATCGCGTGACCCCATTCGGCTCCGGGCGGAGACGCTATTTTCTTACGGATCAAGATACCTGAATCTCTGCCTTTACGTTCTTTGCGGCCATTCCATCCGTGTTTATTCGGAAAGATTTATGAACCGCAGATAAACGCAGATGAACGTTAAATCTAATGCTGGAAAGAAAAATGATTTACCGCAAAGAACGCAAAGAACGCAAAGAACGCAAA
>CAYRLT010000269.1:0-2594 GCA_964425095.1 uncultured Luteolibacter sp. | reverse complement strand
AAGGTCCATCACAAGGACTTTTTTCCACCATTCTTTGAACGATCCGATGAAGACATTGTGGTCCGGATCCACCTGATAGGCATCGTGCTCTTCGATGGTCGCGAACTGCATGGTCAGGGCGTAATCCCAGGATTGGTCGATGACCGGCCGCAACATCACTTTCGCAGGCACCGCCCAGCGTCCGCCTGCCACAAGATCGATCTCAAACAAGCTTGCTAGGCCTTGCTCGAACACGGCGCGATCCGCCGGATTTTGGTTTTCCTCCTTCAGCCAGAAATAGACATGGTGTTCCATGCCGTATGGAACTAGCGACCGGCCATCACGCGGGCAAGTTCCGATTCATTTTATGAAATACCATTTATTACCGCTGATCGCCCTGCTCACCACGGGGCATGCCACGGAGGTTCTGCGCGTGGCGGGTGAAGGGCGCTTGTGGCTCAAAGTGCCGGTTGAGCACCCAGCCCTGCGCGATGTTCGAGTTTCCGCCGGGCATGCCGCGCTCGCCACATGGGAGAAGAATGCTGCGGTCCGCGAGCGTTGGACTGATATTCAATTTCCGGTGCGCTGGTGGTCATGGAGCGAGTTGAGCGTGAGTTTCACTCCTACGTGGGATGGCGTATTGGAACTCTCGCTACTCGGTCCGTGGGCGGCGGATGAAAACGGAGCGATGCCGCGCAAGGAGGTCCTTTGGGATAAAATCAGCGCGGAAGGGGCGGAGCTAGCAAACGGAGGTTTCGAGAAAACGGGGGAGGGAGCACCTATCGGATGGAATTCTCCATGGAGCGCCTATCCGTCGGCGGATTCATGGCCACTTAAAAATGCCGAAGCGCTTGAGGGAAAGCGTGCGGGCACTGCATGGTGCAATCGCCCGCTTACCCAACTCCTCCATGTGAAAAATGGCAAAACCGTGACCCTCAAACTTCAGGCAAAAGCTGCTACTCCGCCAAATTTCATCGTTCCCAAGGCGCTGGGCGACAACACCCCGGCACACCGCGCATTGGCCCAGTTGAAACGTGGGATCAACCTGGGCAATGGCTGGGAGGCCCCGCCGACCGCCTCCTGGCGCGCGCGATTCACCGTTGAAGACATCGATCGCATCGCCGCCGAAGGTTTCGATCACATCCGGGTGCCGGTCGCGTGGCATTACTACCTCAAGGCCAAGGATCAAACTCAGGAAATCGATCCCGCCTTGCTCGCAGAACTTGAGCCGGTGCTGCGCCGCGCGATGGAAAAAAACTTGCGGGTCCTGCTCAATTGGCATCATTTCAACGACCTGACCGCCGCGCCTGCCGAGAACCTAGATCGTTTCATTTCCGGCTGGGAAGCCATCGCCCGACAATTCAAATCATGGCCGCCCGGCTTGTTCTTCGAGTTGCTCAATGAACCCTGCGACAAGCTGACCACCGAAGTCGCCAATCCGATCTATCAGAAAACCATCGCCGCCATTCGCAAGACTCAGCCGGAGCGCATCATCGTCGTTAGCCCGGGCAATTGGGGCGCTGCCGGCGAATTGGACAAACTGCGGCTCCCCGATGACGATGCCCGGATCATCGTCACGCTGCACAACTACGCTCCATTCCAGTTCACCCATCAGGGAGCTGGCTGGGCAGGGCTGCAAGCCTTGCGCGGCATCACCTATCCGGGGCCTCCCGCCACGCCGTTTCGCGTGCCGGATTCTTTGCGCGCCAAAGCGGACATCCTCGCCTTCGCGGAGTCCTACAACAAACTCCCCGGCGAGCAAAACCCCTGCTCAAAACGCTCAGTCCGCGAGTTGCTCGACATCGCGCGGTCGTGGTCAAATCAGTTCGGTCGACCGGTTCACCTCGGAGAGTTTGGTGCCCACGATGTCGGCGACGCCACCAGCCGCGGGCGATATCTGCGTGATGTAAAAACGCTGGCCGAGGAACGCCATATTCCATGGACGATGTGGGAGTGGAAATCCAATTTCGGTTATTGGGATCCCGTGAAAAACCGGCCTAGATTCCGGCAAAATTTGTTCGAGTGAAAATCTTCTGATTGCCCTAACTCCCATGTCATTTTCAAAAGCCTGCATCCTTCTTGTGCTCTTCGTTCTCGAGGGTTGCGGGAAGAATGACCCGACGGCGGCCTTGGCGCAGGGTGCCAATCTGCCCGGATTGGTGCATGCGGCGAATGCCCCGATCTTCGATACCGCCGGAAACTCCTACACGGAATTGGTTCTCAGCAATGGCATCTGGAAAATCCATGACAACGGGAATTGGCAGACGGCCGGCTGGACCGAGAATGAAATTCACACGGCGTTGAAAGACGTGGATCACCATCGGCAAATTCTCCTCAGCGCTGAGGGAAATACCGCCTTCGCTGACATCCGGAAAGCGGTGCGCGGTGCCGCTAGAGCAGGATTTCCACGGGTGGATTTTCTGGTGTCCACTGGCTCCGGAGATGGCAAAAATCATGCGTTTTTCCTCAAACTTGGCCTCACCGATGGGAGTGAAATGCCCTTCAAGATCGAACCCTTCATGATTTCATTAGATGCGGAGGGTTCGGTGTTCACCGGTTTAGGCCCATCCAAACGATTAATGGATACAAACCCTGCAGACCACTCTCTCCCAAAG
>CAYRLT010000268.1:0-5081 GCA_964425095.1 uncultured Luteolibacter sp. | reverse complement strand
ACACAACATCCCGAAATTCACCAGCACATCGCATGCCGAACACAACTGGCCGGACGCTCCAACTACTTGGTTTAAGAATAAATCCTTTGCCATTTCGGCGGAAAACCCTCCATTTCCGGACAAGACGACTTGTGTAAGATCATCGCATGAATTCCGACAGGGTGGTCATTATCGGCGGCGGCGTGATCGGCTTATGCACGGCGTATTACGCCCTCAAACGCGGATTTGCGGTCACGGTGATTGAGCGCGAACTGGCTGGCGGCGACAATTGCTCGGTGGGCAACGCAGGCATGATCGTGCCGAGCCATTTCACTCCGCTTGCCGCGCCGGGGATGTTGGCCAAGGGGCTGCGCTGGATGATGAATCCGGAGAGCCCGTTTTTCGTCCGTCCACGGCTGGATCCTGAGTTGATTCGCTGGGGCTGGTTGTTCTATCGAAACTCGACCGAGCGCCATGTCGCGGCATCGCGCGAGTTGCTGCGGGATTTGAATCTGGAGAGCCGCCGGCTCTTCGGCGAGCTGCAGGCGGACGGGGATTTCGGCTTGGTCAGGCGCGGTTTGCTGATGCTTTGCAAGACGGCCAAGGGTTTGGCGCAAGAAGTGGAAGTGGCGGAAGCCGCACGCGAAATTGGTCTTGGGGCGGAGGTTCTTGATCCAGCGGCCACAGCGTCGTTAGATCCCGGCGTGACAATGGACGTTGCAGGCGCGGTTTTTTTCCCGGAAGACTGCCATCTCGATCCGGCACGATTCATGACGTCCATGCGGCAACGCGTGCTCGCGCTCGGCGGTGAAATCGAGAGCGGCGTGACCATTGAGACGATCGAGACGCATGGCGGTAAAGTGACGGCGGTGTCCGGCAATGGCCGAACTTTCACGGGCGCAAAATTCGTGGTCGCCGGTGGTTCGTGGAGCGCGGATTTGCTGAAAACCATCGGATTGAAACTGCCGCTGCAGGCAGGCAAGGGATATTCGCTCACGCTCCCATCGCCGCCGGAATTGCCCCATCTGTGCTCGATTTTCGCCGAGGCAAAAGTCGCCATCACCCCGATGAACGGCAGTCTGCGATTTGGCGGCACGATGGAGGTCGGCGGAAAAGAACTTTCGATCAACCCCTCCCGCGTCCATGGCATCGTGAAATCTGTGCACTCGTATTTCCCAAAATTTTCCGAAAACGATTTCGCAGCCATAAAACCTTGGGCCGGCCTGCGTCCGGTGTCGCCGGATGGCATTCCCTACCTCGGAAAAGTGGCGGGATTCCCCAATCTGATCGCCGCCACCGGCCACGCAATGATGGGCCTCAGCCTCGGCCCGGTCAGCGGCCGATTGGTCACCGATCTCCTCGCCGGCGATACGCCCTTCCGACCGATCGAAGCCATGGCTCCAGGGCGGTTTTGAGCTCGTGAGAAATCCCCGATTCGAGGTTTTTTTAGGATTGTGATATTTTAATGTTGGAAGTTTCAGAAAATACTGAAAAATAAAGACATGCCCGAGGCACCCTTTTCCGCTCCCTCGAATCAGGATCAGAAGCCAGCGCCGCCGCGTGATGTCAGTCCGTTTGTCTGGCTGTGCTTGGCGGCGGGGATTTCCTCGGTGCTGTTTCGCATCCTGGTGCTTGGGCAAAAAGAGCAGAGCGCGCTGATGTTCATCGGGCTGCCTACAGCGATGGCGATGATCATCGCTTTTCTCCCGCGTGCATCGAGCGCCACCGGGATGATCATGAAGGGCATCACGCTGTTTCTATTATTGTTAGGCATTCTGTTGATCGAGGGCTTCATCTGCATCCTGATGGCCGCACCTTTGTTTTATGCCATCGGTTTCACCATCGGGATCTTGATCGATCGGGCGCGACAGCGGAATGGACAAGATAAACGCCTGCGCGTTGTGGTTCTGCCGGTGCTGGTGTTGATGAGTCTTGAGGGCGCGTCCGAACTCCTCTCGTTTCCGCGAGCGGAGGCGATCACCGTGAGCCGGGAGGTCGCGATGGACCCCATAGCCACGCGCGCACAACTCGCCGATGGCCCGCAATTCATGTTAGGAGAACTTCCACCATTTTTGAAACTCGGATTTCCCGCGCCACACCGGATCGAGGGCACAGGGTTGGAATTGGGCGACACTTGGCTGATTCATTTCGCCGGTGGCGAGGGAAAACCCGGCGATCTGCGCGCGAAGGTGGTCGAGAGCAGCGATTCAAAGATTCGTGTGGCTTGTGTTTCGGATGGCAGCCACATCTCCCACTGGCTGGACTGGAATGAAGCCGAGTGGACGATCGAACCGATCACTCAGGGCACGCGGGTGACGCTCACGATGCGCTACCACCGCCTGCTAGATCCGGCATGGTATTTCAAACCGATCGAGCAATACGGCGTGAGGAAGGCCGGTGAGTATTTTCTAGAGCAAACCTTCAAGAGCCGGTGAGCCGCGAATGGGCGATCCACCTGACCTGTCTTTACGGCCCGTTAACAGCAGCCGGAATGCTGGCGTGGTGGGTCCGTCCGTCGAAACGTCTGGCCACCGGACTGTTGTTTTCCTTCGCGTGGTGCGCGGCCTTGCTGCCGTGGTTCGATGACATGGCACGGCTGGCGGGGATGTGGAGTTATCATTCCGAAACTGTAGCCATCGGCGGCATGCCGCTCGCGCTTTACTTCGGCTGGGTCATCGCATGGGGCATCTTCGCTCCCCTGCTGGCTTATGCGCTGGGCGGACGGATTTGGACCGTGACTGCTCTGTTAGTTGCGATCGATCTCCGGGCCATGCCCGAGATGATGCCTGTGCTCGAAGTGCATCCGCTGTGGTGGCTGGGCGAGGCATGCATCGTCGCCGCCTTGCTCGTGCCATCGCTTTTTATGGCGGCTTGGACGGAATCGCGGACTCGGATCGGCCTCCGCTGCGTGATGCTGGCACCGGCCTTCAGCGGTATTTTTCTCGGCATGCCTTTGTTAGTCGAATGCGGAAGTCTGGCGGGCTTATACGCTCGTTGGGAGGCGCTCGCGGGATTGATGCACTGGGTTTTTCTATCCGCTTTTCTATTATTTTCCATCCCCGGTCTGACCGCGTTGCGGGATCTTGCGCTCAGTGGCGGAGGGACACCCGTCCCGCTCGATCCTCCCCGACGCTTAGTGACACATGGCATCTATGCGTTTGTGCGCAATCCGATGCAGTTCTCGATGACGGCACTACTGATGCTAGAATCCGTATTTCTATCAAGCCCGTGGCCCGCCGTGCTTGCCGCGCTGGGAGTGGTGTATTCGGAGGGACTTGCACGGTGGTCGGAGAACGAAGATATGACGGAGCGTTTCGGCGGGGATTGGCCGCGCTACCGTCAGGCGGTCAGGTCATGGCTGCCGCGCTGGAACCCGCGGATCGGAGCACCCTGCGAACTCTGGCTGGATGCCGAGTGCGGGATTTGTTCCGAGGTGGCGCGCTGGTTTCAACAGCATAAGCCCCATCAACTCGTGCTACGACCTGCGGCCGATTGGCCGGGCACACCGCTCCAGCGCGTGACATGGCATCATCCACCGTCCGGCCGTACGGAAACGGGAGTGCGCGCCGTTGCAATGGCCTTGCAACACCTGAATCTCGGCTGGGCCATGATCGGCTGGACCGCCGGACTTCCTGGGATTTCACACACCCTCCAAATCTGCTTCGATGCCGCAGGTGCCGGCCGACTCAGGCCGTGAGCGATCCACGTCAATGATGCCTTAAAGCCTGTCTTAAAAATGGCAGGGACCGATCCTCCGGGCGGTCCTGTGCATGAAAAGCGAATGACCCAGAGCTCAGGCGCTTCTTCATTCACCCAACATGCACGCGGACGGCTCGGAGAGACCGTCCCTGCCTTCAGTAATATTAAGACAGCCTCTTAGGATTGCGTCGGAGGGGCGGATGTGGCTAAACTTCTCGCGTGGCGGATTTCTCACTGACATTTCTTGGCACGGGCACCTCGGTAGGGGTCCCAGTGATCGGTTGTGGCTGTGCGGTTTGCAAATCGACGAACCCACGGAACCAACGTTTGCGGTCATCGGTGCTAGTGAGGGCTGGCGAGGTGGCGGTGTTGGTGGATTCCGGACCGGACTTGCGGGCACAAGCGCTGCGCGAGGGTCTGCGGGCGATCGATGCGGTGATTTACACGCATTCACACTTGGACCATGTGGCCGGTTTTGATGAGTTACGGGCGTTTTGTTGGCGCAAAAATGGACCGCTGCCATTGCATGCGACGAATGAGTGCATAGCGACCTTGCAGCAGATGTTCGGCTGGGCTTTTTCCTCGGAGAATGTGTATCTAGGCTATGTGAAGCCGGATCCGAAGCCCATCGACGGGCCGTTTTTCTATGACGATTTGGAAATCACGCCGCTGCCCGTGGAACATGGCGCGGTGGAAACCATCGGGTTTCTATTCAAAGTTCCAGGTGCCCGCAGCATTGCTTACCTGCCCGATGTGAAACGCATCCCGCCCGCCACGATGGACCTCATCCGTGGGGTGGATGTGCTGGTGGTGGATTCGCTCCGACCCCTCCCCCACCCGACCCATTTTTCGCTTTGCGAGGCGCTCGAAGCGATCCGCGAGGCGGAAGCGGGCGAGGCCTGGCTGACCCACCTCGGCCACGAAAACGACCACGCGGTGCTGGAGGCAGAGCTGCCGGCGGGCGTACGGGTGGCGTGGGACGGCCTGCGGATCAGGCTTTGATGCGCGTGAGCCTTGCATCTCCGCAAAGCTCCACGCATGTTTCCCGCATGCGTTTGTTTGTTGTGGCGTGGCTGATGTTGGCGGGCGTGTGGCCGCTGGCAATCGGCGCACCCGCGCCTGAATCGGTCGCCGTCCTATACAACGAGGCATCCGCAGAATCAGGAAAACTCGCACGCTTTTACTGCGAGGCACGCGGCATTCCGACGGAGAATCTCATCGCACTGAAAATGCCGGAAGTGCAGGACATTTCACGCGCCGATTACGAATCATGGATTGCCGCACCGCTGCGCAAGGAATTCGACCGCCGCGGATGGTGGAAACGCAGCAAGGACGCCGCTGGCATTACCGGGCCGGTCTCAAACAAGATCCGGGTGCTGGTGACGATGCGCGGTGTCCCCTTG
>CAYRLT010000267.1:0-2774 GCA_964425095.1 uncultured Luteolibacter sp. | reverse complement strand
ATTTGCATGCCGTCGCCGGAATCACCTGCGAAGCGGACAACCGCTGCTTTCATCTCGCGGAATCCGCGGGTGGATGGAGTCATGGGATTTGTTGGATTTGAACTGAGAGAAGCTAAGGGTGCGTTTTAGGTCGCGTCAACGCTCGAGCTATGAATTTTCACAACATGAGCGGGATGATGCTTGGCGAACGGGCGGGGCGCGTCCATCTTCCCGCACCACCCTCTGGCATGAAAATTCTCAGTCACCTTGATTCCGGATACGCCTCGTTTGTCCGCCGCCTCAATCGCCGCGCCCTTCCTGAGGATGGGGTTCGTGATTTGGTTGCCGAAATCATCGGTCAGGTCGCGGCAAAAGGGGACGAGGCCTTGGTCACGCTCACCAAACGTTTCGACAACGCCGAACTCACGCCAAGCACCTTGTTCGTCACTGATGCTGAGTTTTCGGCAGCAAGGAAAGCTGTCACTCCAGCCACGCGCATGGCGGTTTCCCGAAGTTTAAAAAACATCCACGCCTTTGCAAAACGCAGCTTGCGCAAGGACTGGTCCTTCAAAAATGCCGAAGGCGCAACGGTGGGCGAGCGTTTCATGCCGTTTGATCGGGTAGGGGTTTATGTCCCGGGTGGCAAGGCACCGCTGGTGTCCACCGCGCTGATGACCACTGGATTTGCGAAGGCGGCCCGCGTGCCGGAAATCATCGCTGCGACGCCATGCGGACCGGATGGATCGGTGAATCCCGCTTTACTCTATGCCTTGAAAACTGCGGGCGCGACTGAAGTCATCAAGGTTGGCGGCGCCCAAGCGATCGCCGCACTCGCGCTTGGCACTCGCACGATCCGGCCCGTAGACCGCATTTTCGGCCCTGGTAACCGCTTCGTCGTGGAGGCAAAACGCCAACTCGTGGGTGCCGTTTCCATCGATCTTCTACCCGGCCCGAGTGAAATCCTGATCCTAGCCGACAAGACGGGAAACCCGGACTTTATTGCTGCCGACATACTCGCTCAGGCCGAACATGGCGGAGATAGTGTCGTTGGCTTCGCCACTGATTCGAAGGCTTTGTTAGGAAAAGTGATTAAGGCCATCGACAAACAACTCGTCACTCTTACGCGCGGGAAAATCATCCGGGATGTGCTGAAATCCGGCACTTTTTTACTGCATTTGAAATCCTTTGAGGAAGGTGTGGCCATCTCCAACTCTTTTTGTCCGGAGCATCTATCACTCATTACGACCGATGAAAAACGTTGGCTGCCGCTTATCCGCACTGCAGGCGCGATTTATCTGGGAAATGATTCGCCCGTCGCGGTCGGGGATTTTCTAGCAGGGCCGAGCCATACGTTGCCGACTGGTGGCGCGGGGCGTTCGTTTTCCGGCCTGCGCGCGGATCAATTCCAGCGCCGCACCAGCATTGTCCGGCTCGACAAGAAATCAGTTAGGCTGTCCTTGCCTATAGTTCAGGAATTCGCTCGGATCGAAGGTCTGGACGCGCACGGTCGGTCCACCGCGATCCGGCTTGAGCAATGATGGACGGCATACACAGACGCCTTGGACCGCTGCAGACTGCTGCGTCAGAACATCCACAGGCCAGCAGGCTGGCTAACCAAAGCGGCAGCAGGCTGCCGCAGTCCAAGAGCGAGTGGAAAAACGGTGAATATTTCCATCGCACTTGCAGTTGCGATGTTTTTAAAACCGGATAATTTCTCCCTGCCATGACATTGGAAACACTCAATCTCGCCATCATTGGATTCTCCCCAGCAGGATTCTCGCCATTGTATTTAATGATCATTGGTGTGACCTTCCTTGCCAGCATGCTTATCAGCGGGATGCTAAAGAGGCGCTTCACTGAATATTCCCAAATTCCGCTGCGCATGACCGGCGCTCAGGTAGCCGAGCAAATGTTGCGCCAGAATGGGGTCACCGACGTCCGGGTGCTCAGTGTGCCGGGCCAACTCACCGATCACTATGATCCGGTCAAAAAAACCGTCAATCTGAGTGAGTCGGTGTATCACATGAATTCGGTGGCGGCCGCCGCAGTCGCCGCGCATGAATGCGGCCATGCGCTGCAGCACCAGCAAGCATATGTTTGGCTAGGTTTTCGCTCGAAAATGGTCCCAGCTGTCCAGTTTTCAAGCAAGATGCTGAACTATGTGATGATCGCAGGTCTTTTGGGGATCGGTCTGATGCAAAGTCCGATGATGCTCTGGATTTGGGTGGGGCTTTTTGGGGTCACCACGTTGTTTTCAATCATCACTTTGCCAGTTGAGTTTGATGCCAGTCGGCGCGCGCTAGTCTGGCTTGAGGGTAGCGGGATTGCTGCCAGCATGGAGCACGATAAAGCGAAAAACGCGCTGTTTTGGGCTGCCATGACGTATGTCGCCGCAGCCGTCGGTTCACTCGCCCAGCTCGCCTATTTCCTGATGATCGCCCTTAATCGGCGCGAGTGATTTCCGAAGATCAAGGTCTTTGTCTCACCGGCTGAAGTCCCATATCTTTAATTGCCAGGCCCCGCGCTGTGCGGCTTGCCGACACCCGAGTGGCTTGGCTTCATGATGCTCGGGAGAAAATGCCATAAAGTAGGATATCACCCCATGGCGTATGCATACCGGATAGTGCAATTTCATGGCGAGTGGCGATGCGTTTTATTCATAGAATAATCGATTTGAAATTCGTCGGAAATAGTAAGACACCGTCAACAGGATGATCGATCTAACAGACAAAATGATTTTAGGGGGAACATGGATTTGGACATTGATCGCTGTTCTGTTGATCGCGCTACTGGTT
>CAYRLT010000266.1:0-3809 GCA_964425095.1 uncultured Luteolibacter sp. | reverse complement strand
CCGGGCCCCCCGGCGCAACCGCCCCCCATGGCCGGTCCCCCGCCCCCGCGCCGACCGCACCGGGCCGCAACATTGGCGTTCCTCTCGCGCGGTAAGGTAGGGCGGCACCGCCGGGGCCGCAGGAGAAAGGGGGGACAATGGGAGGTCCGGGGGGGGACGGGACGACTGAACCGGGCAGATTCATTGGCGTTCCTTTCGCGCGGTTCCCCCGGCGGTGGAACCCTACCTGCGGTTCCCCCGGCGGTGGAACCCTACCTTCGGTTCCCCCGGCGGTGGAACCTTACCTTTGGTTCCCTCGGTGGTGGAACCCTGCCGGCCTATCTAAATTTCCATGCGGTCCATAAAGCTTTGACTCCGTCTTTCCAGTTGATTTTTTTTCCGTCTTTATTCTTCCGGGGATGATAGGAGATGGGCACTTCGATGATGGAAATTTCCATGTTGAGCAACTTCATGGTAAGCTCGGGTTCCCAGGCGAAGTCGTCATTTTCGATCGTGATCCCCATGAGCGCGGACCGGTGGAAGCATTTATAACAGGTCGGCTCGTCGGTGAGCTTCGATCCGGTGAGCAGATTCGTCCATTTGGTGATGATCACCCCGCCCAGATAGGCCAGCACGTAGGAATGGGGGTGCTTGCCGGTGATCAGGCCGCAGATGCCGGACCGGCCGAGGGACTTTTCCCTCAGGATGCGTGATCCATAAACCACTCGCGTCTCGCCGTTCAAAATCGGCGCGAGCACGTCGTTGATGTCGTTGGGATCATATTCCAGATCGGCGTCTTGGATGATGAGGATGTCGCCGCGCGCAGCTGCGAATCCTGTCCGAACTGCTGCCCCTTTGCCTCGGTTTTGCTCGTGTGCTAGAAGCTGGATTCCCGGTATCGGACAGTTTTTTATAAAGTCGGTGAGCACCTCATGAGTGTTATCGGACGATCCATCATCCACTACGATGATCTCTTTTGAAATTTGATCTCCCAAGTTTAGTGCCACCACCTTTCGGAGAAGCTCGCAAACGAGATTCTGTTCGTTGTAAACCGGGATGATGATGGATAGAAGCATCAGTCTGTTAAATGGATGTTAGGTTTTGAATGAGAAATAACGAGATTCAGCCCTACCGGGGTGGACGTCTTTCCTGGCTTTTTCAGTCAACGCTTCCAGCGCTTCTCCTTTATCGGGGCCTTGATTCCGTGATCATACCAGCGGTCGGGCATGATCACCTGTTGGTCTGGCTTGTCACCCAGCCAAGCAGCCCACCACGAATAGCTGCTATTCGCGATGATGTGGTGTGACGCTAGACTCATCAGATACAAGTCATGCAATGGATTTGCAGCAGAAGCGCCGGAATCCACAACTTCCACATCATCATTCCGGAATTCACTGCGGCACCAATCGGGGTCATCTGAGAAAACAAAAAAATGCGCGCTAGGCAATCGGGCGCGCATTTCATCCATCGAGTGATGATAGTAGTGGCGATCGCAGACGTCGAATGCCGGATGGTGGAGGTAATCGCCCCTGCGGACATGCACGGCCACGGAGGATGCCTCTGCAAGGGTCTGGGTAAGGGGCTGCGGGTAGGATGCCCGCGCCACTGTGGCGCGGGCATCCTGCCCGCTGCCATTCTGAAATGCTCCTCGCAGCAATGAATTCAGTTCAGAGCGCAGATCTGCTGCGATACGATCAAAATAAATCGGTGTCTGGAAATACCCGAACAACATGCAATCTGCCGGAGCATCCAGAAACCGCGTGTCGAACGATTGATCGTCGCCGGACTCCCTTAAGATCGGCACTCGCCGGTATTCCCAGTAATGTTTTCCGGTAAACTTCCGCAACGCCCGCGCGCCAAGCGAGCAGCGCCGCACCACCTTGGCCTGCAAAGGCAGCTTGAGGAAATGGGAAACCTCCGCCCAGCCCTCTTCATTGAACCACGACGCATCCATGATTAATGGCACGCCGTGTTTCTCCGCCAACACTCGCCCCCAGCGCATACTGGAACAGGTTGTTGCCGGTGCGGCCGAGCAGGACAATGCGGATCATGGGGGGGGAGGAAGAAGTGATCAGAATGGAGCGGAGCGACATAGACAGGAGCTATTCGCGACGTGCCCCGTAGGGGGCCCGCCGGGGGGGCGGGATCAAAGCAGTGATCAGAGAAGAGGAAGACGCTGCGCGGTCAAAAGTCTGAAGGTCTAAAA
This sequence comes from uncultured Luteolibacter sp., assembly GCA_964425095.1. Classification (GTDB taxonomy): domain Bacteria; phylum Verrucomicrobiota; class Verrucomicrobiia; order Verrucomicrobiales; family Akkermansiaceae; genus Luteolibacter. The sequence continues at coordinate 1,624 of CAYRLT010000266.1, read as the reverse complement.
GTCGAAGGTCGAAGAGAAAGACACAAGACATAAGACGAAGAGAAGAGGATCTGCGATCTACCATCTACCATCTCCGATCTCCGATCCCTGATCCCTGATCTACGATCCACAATCAGAGAGAAATGAAGAGGTAGAGAGGAGCCACATTGGCGATGGCGAGGATTCTAGCAAATCTTCCGCGCTGCTACTATGCCCACGCCGGCTTGGCAACCGAAGTGGTTGGCGATGTCGGCGGTTTTCAAATTGATGTTTTCGTGCGTTCTATTGGCATCATCGATCAATGCGAACTTTTCAATCTCCCATCCATCACGAAACCATCCCACAAGTGTCTCAGCCGCAAAAATCCGGTGAGCGTTGAACTCAACTCGCTGCGGACCGATCGGAGTGGATAGATAAAGCATTCCTCCAGGCGTAACCATTCGCTTCATCTGGTCGAGCCCTTTGATGTGTCCGTTTACGTCGATAGAGTCGCCGTAACGGCCGAGTCCGAAATGTTCGATCGTATGAAGGCACGAGAGAGAGTCAGTGCATCCAACCCAATGAACGGGAAGATCTTGCATCAAATCCAGTTGGTGAAATTTAACGTTGTAAACCGGTGCAAGCTGGGGCCGGATGTCAATAACCTCCACTTCTCTAAAAATCGATAGGCTGCCGATGAACCCATCCAAGCGTGAGCCGACATCGATATGCCGGACGGGCGCGTAACCATGAATCCACCGTGCCACCAATTGGTCTTGAAAAAAGTATGCGCCCAACGAACCGGAAGATTCATCCCGTTCGGTAAGCATCGGCAGTTCCTTGCCCCAGGCGAAGGCGTCATGATTGCTCATCCGCAGATATGCCTTGCGGTCCCGGACATAGCGCCACCATCCTCCTAGGGTTGATAGGAGGCGCTTCGGGTGAATTCCCGCATTACGAAGGATAGCGTGAAACATGAATTATATGTAGAAAAGACGCTGGGCGGTCTGAAGAAGTGCCGAGTGATTAGTGATCAGAGAAGAGGAAGAAGAGAGGAGAAGAGGAAGAGGAAGAGAAGAGAAGACGCTGCGCGGTCTGAAAGTCGGGGGTCGGGGAGGCGATGCATATAAGGTGCTACGACATTTCTGTGGAGCCACGACACCTCTTGTCGTGGATGCGGATGAAATGCCTTTGAGGGAGAGCTTCGCGCTTTTCAAAGACTCAACATCCGCTTGCACCACAATAAGGTGGTGCCTCCTTATGCTCGGTTGCCTCCTGTTCTTTTCTTCTGCGGTTCGCGCTCGGGCGTAAAGTGGGCCCAGGCTTTGTTGAAACTACGCCGGGCAAGCGGGACCGGGCCGGATCAGCCCTACCGACTTGTCATGGTGAAGGCTGCTTGCAGCACTTCTCGGTTCTCTTGGTGACCTGCTCCTTGTTTGTAGGCTAGGCTGACGATGATGGGTAGTAATGGATCGCCGCTCCAACCAGTTTGTTTGAAATAATTGGCGCACTCGGGTCGCTTCAAGTTCTGGATCGTCTTGGCGATGGCTTTTGGGTGCGATAGCCTTTGCACTAAGCGTGCGTCCTGGAGGAAATAATGTGCTAGGTCGATCCCCGGCATGCCGTGTGCATGCCCCCACTCCCAATCCAGCACGATTAAGTTGCC
>CAYRLT010000265.1:0-1835 GCA_964425095.1 uncultured Luteolibacter sp. | reverse complement strand
TCGGCGTGACGTAGCAGAGCATCGCGGTGCCGTACCAGCCGATCATCGCCGCGCCGATCGCGCTGGTGATGTGGTCGTACCCGGGCGCGATGTCGGTTGTTAGTGGGCCAAGCGTGTAGAATGGCGCTTCGTGGCACCATTCGAGTTGTTTCGCCATATTTTCCTCGATCATGTGCATCGGGACGTGGCCGGGGCCTTCGTTCATCACTTGGCAGCCTTTGGCCCAGGCGCGAGTGGTGAGTTCGCCTTGTACTTCGAGTTCGCCAAACTGTGCTGCGTCGTTCGCATCGGCCACGGAGCCTGGGCGGAGGCCGTCGCCGATGGAGAAGCTCACGTCATAGGCGGCGCAAATATCGCAAATCTCATCCCAATGGGTGTAGAGGAAGTTTTCCTTGTGATGGGAGAGGCACCACTTCGCCATGATCGAGCCACCGCGTGAAACAATGCCGGTCATCCGGCTGGCGGTCATCGGTACGAAGCGCAACAGGACTCCGGCATGGATGGTGAAGTAATCGACGCCTTGCTCGGCTTGTTCGATCAGGGTGTCGCGGTAGAGTTCCCAAGTGAGATCCTCGGCTTTGCCATTCACTTTTTCGAGGGCCTGATAGATCGGCACGGTGCCGATGGGGACCGGCGAGTTGCGCAGGATCCATTCGCGGGTGGCGTGGATGTTTTTGCCGGTGGAGAGGTCCATCACGGTGTCGGCGCCCCATTTGGTGGCCCAGCGCATTTTTTCGACTTCCTCTTCGATCGACGAGGCGACGGCCGAGTTGCCGATGTTGGCGTTGATTTTGACGAGGAAATTGCGGCCGATGATCATCGGTTCGCATTCCGGGTGGTTGATGTTGAGCGGGATGATGGCGCGGCCGGCGGCGACCTCGGAGCGGACGAATTCGGGAGTGATCTCGGCGGGGATGCGCTGCGGGAAACGTTTAAAAACGTTGGGGGTGTAGGGGCTATCCGCTATTTGCGTGGAGCCGGCGTGTTGCTTGCCGAGGTGATTGCGGACGATGTCGTCTTTCAGATCGGATATTTGAGATTTAAGATTTGAGATTTTCAGGTTTTCGCGGATGGCGATGAATTCCATTTCTGGCGTGATGATTCCCTGATCGGCGTAGTATTTCTGGGTGACGGGCTTGCCGGTGGCGCGGAGTGGTCGGCGGCGGGCGGCGGTGAGGCCGGGAAATTCGAGGAATTTGTTAGCACGCTCGGATTGGGAGGCGAACTCGACGTGTTTTTCGGTGAGATAACCATTATCCTGCGGCTGGACCTTACGGCCATCGTAGATTTCCACATCACCGCGATTGAGAACCCATTCGCGGCGCAGCGGTGGCAGGCCCTCCTCGGCGGTGCCGGTGAACGCCGGATCTCCCCAGGGACCGGAGCAGTCATAGACGCGGACGGGTTGGTTCACTTCGATCCGACCGTTGAACGATTTGGTCTCGGACAGGGCGATCTCGCGCATTGGGACGCGCACGGACGGGTGGATCTCACCTTGCAGGTAAATGCGGGTCGAGGCGGGCAGCGGTGTGCGGGACTCGTCGTGGGTGGCGGGCTCGGGGGCGATGGAGTTTTCTGGAGAGATCATGCGGAAATGTTGATGGTTGTGGGATGATGGTTGAGAGCAAGAAAAAGGCCGTGCGAAATGCACGGCCGGGGAAGTGGGAGCTGTGGACTCGACTTCCTACGGCGGCACAACCCGCGTCAGGTTCGGAGGGTCTTTCCCGCGCGTCGGAAAATCTCGGCTCTGCGGTCGGCGAGCACCCCTGTCGTGGCGCGCAGCCTCGGATTTTAAGCGGCAACTGTCAAGATGACGGGTGAATTTCAGATTCCTG
>CAYRLT010000264.1:0-2835 GCA_964425095.1 uncultured Luteolibacter sp. | reverse complement strand
GCCTGCAGAATGCTGTCCACATGACGGCGCAACAACCGAGCCTCATGAATGCGCATGTCCTCTTGATCCACGTCTTTGACCTCACGCTTGGATTTCAAATGCACCCCGATAAACCGATACGGCTTACCGCCCGCCTCGATGCTGGCGTCAAGAATGCCACGATTGATCCCAAAAGTGCTGCCGCTCATCTTGAACTCAGTCTCCGCGGGTTTCGCGGTCGAAGTGATCGGAAATCGTGACAAAATCCCCTGATGACGCACCGGGTCCGAGCCACCGACATAATGCGTGAATGGCAGATCAAGGCCGGCGGCTTTGAGCGCATCCCGGATTTCCGCCAGATCACCAGCCTCGCCGATTTCGCAGAGGCCGATCACATCCGGCGATTGATTCGCGAGCAGTTTCACGATCGCCTGTTTCTCGGACTCGGGTTTGGGTAGATTTTTGACCAATTTCCGATCCACGTAGCGGTCCATCGTCAGCCAATTTTCGACGTTGTAGCTAATGAAACGAAGACCTTCCGAGGTATTCCGGGATTCCGACGTGGCAGAATCGCCCTGCGGATTGGCCCTTGCCGGCTTCCGCTCGGGATCCGACTTCTGCACTGCCGCAGGTGACTCATCTCCTGGAGCTGCCCACTCGGGCGTTCCGGCTTTCTTGTCACAGCCAGTAGTCGCCAGCGCAATGCATGCTAAAAAAACGACACCGGCGGAGGCCGGGGCTCGATTGAAAAACTGAGTAAAAATCGAGCGATTTCGCATGGAACTCACGCGTCCCGAGATTCCTTACCGGGAGCGTCTTTCACCTTCGCCTCGCCCTCGCCACGGGTGATTTCCCGCTCGAAATCATCACGGGCTTTTTTGAATTCACCCATGCTCTTGCCGATACCACGGGCGAGTTCAGGCAGTTTTTTGGCTCCGAAGAGCAACAAGACCACGACAAAAATCATGATCATTTCAGGCATTCCAATAGGTCCCATAAGTGTGTTGGTGTTGTTCGAGAAAGACTAGGCGCGCATCCCGGCTGTGGCAAAGCATTTACAGCGGATGATCGCAGGAACTTGCAGAAAAACGCAAAAATCGGCCGATCTCCTCAACCCAACAGCGAACGCACGCCAATCCGCCGCATGCGCTCCGCTGCCAACTCTCTCGACGGAGCATGACGGGAAACATCCTCCAAAGCACTCCACGCAAAGACTGTGGCGAGCTTGGCACAATCTTCCGGCGAACATCCGGTGACGATTCCCGCAAGATACCCCGCCAACAACGAATCCCCCGCCCCGACAGTGCTAACCACCGAAACCGGTGGGGGCTCCACAATGAGCGCCGCATTAGGACTGACAAATAGAGCTCCGTCCGCGCCGAGCGAAACAATCACATGCGGGACATTTTTTCGCTGCATCCTAAGGGCTACACCCGCCCGCGAGGCGAAATCCGGCAAACGACAGTCGAGGATTTCTTCCAGCTCATGGTGGTTCGGTTTGATGGCATCTACGCCACATTCGATGGCCAACTTCAGCGCCTCGCCGCTGGTATCCACGGCGATCTTCGCGCCACTTTGCTTGAGTTGATCCAATAAACTTCTGAAAAAATCGAGCGAAACCCCATCAGGTAACCTGCCCGCAATCACAAACCACGTCTGCGGACCGGAAAGCTCACGAAGTTTTCCCGACAAAGCATCCAAGTCCGCCCCCGTCGGTGATGCTCCCGCGAAATTGAGGTCGGTCGTTTCGCAGGTGCTTTGCTCCACGATCTTGATTCCAGTGCGGGTTTCACCATCGATCCGAATGAATTCATCGCGAATCATTCCCTTGGCGAACAATTCCTCAAACAAGCGCACATTTTCCCGACCGAGAAAACCACTAGCCGTGCTCGCAATGCCATAGCCGCCAAGCATCGCGGAAACATTTACCCCCTTGCCGCCCGGCTGACGATGATGCCGAGTCGCGCGATTCACCGCACCCGGGCGCAGTTGTTCCAGAAACACCGTCTCATCGATGGCGGGATTCAGAGTGACAGTGACGATTTCGAATAAGGTGCTCATGGCTGCATGAGAAAAATACGCACCACCATCCCAAAATAGCAACTCGTGCCAATGGGACATCCTCGAATCAATGCTCATCTCATTCATGCCCAGCCAATGTCACAAATCCAGCATGAACGCGCGCGTGGCTGGCGCGTCCCGCGCCAGGCCGTCCAAGGAGCGTCTCGCGCCGAGTCCACTCGCCGGACAATATATCCGTCAGCCAGCAGCGCGCAAAATGCACGCGCTCCGACAAGTAGCACAGACATTCAGTAGCGCCGATATTCTGTCGGCTGCCGGACGGGGGACATTCTGTCACCCGTTCATTGGCTTCTCCTAGTCACGGCGAACACGTTTCGCCACTTTACGCAAAGATATTTCAGCCCGTATGCGATGCACAACCATCTCCCTCAAGAAATGCTGGTCTGAAAGACCAGTAGCGTGGATACAGGCATCGCATGAAGCGCAATCGAAACTCACCACCCTTGAAGTCCAAGCCCCCGGCCGCTGCGCCTCAAACGGATGGCAAGACTCAGAGCCCCCCTGAGATCCATGAGGAGACTGGTCATCATTGGAGCGGCGGACAGGGCATCATGCTGCAAGCGATGGTTTTCCTCTCCGGGTTCGCCTGCTTGATCTATCAGATCCTTTGGATGCGGCAGCTCGGACTCTTTTTCGGCAATACATCCCATGCCGCGGCGCTAACCTTGGCGGTTTTTTTCGCCGGAATCGCCTTTGGTAGCTGGTTCTGGGGACGGCGCTGCGCACTCATGGCCAAACCCCTGAGTGCCTATGGATGGCTGGAACTTGGAATAG
>CAYRLT010000263.1:0-3597 GCA_964425095.1 uncultured Luteolibacter sp. | reverse complement strand
ACTGCGCATCGAAGCTTTCAAGTCTTTGCAAAAAGAAGTCGGAAACGGCATTTATCCCGAGGAAAAACACATGCTCAAAATCAAAGACGAAGAGTATGCCGCTTTCCTCAAAAGCTTGGATTGAGCCAACCAAGACCGCAGATGCAACGCAGATGTAATGATCCATGTGCCGTCTAGGACAAGATCGTTCAGTCCGAGGCAATTGACGCCTCAACACCGACGCCTCAGCTCGACAAACACATCCTCAAGCGTGGCGACATGGCGATACAGCGAACGTATCGGCCAGGAGCTTTCGGCAGCGAGCATGGCCATCGCTTCACAAGCGTCGCTCTAGGAATCCTCGGCATCGGAACCTTCGGAACCAACCCGCACGGTGAAGTACTCCCACCCACCTCGTCCTCGTCCACAGTTCCCAGCCACTCTTCAGCACTTCAGCCGCCCGCTCCAGGCGCCATCACAACACCAAACGTAATTTCGAGATATTCAAGGCCCCTGACTTCATCGCCGCCGCCCTCTTACACCTGCCTCCCAAGGGTCAACAAACGGTCCGCTACTATGGCGTATATTCCAACAAGATCCGCGGACGAGTCGTGGACAAATCACCGTCCTTGATCACTGAGAACGCCGTTAGTTCTTTGGCTACTTCTGAAAATCAAACATCAACAATCGTCAATCATAAATCGGAGTTCCTGCTCGTTGAGCCGCCACCCAAGCGCAGCGCCCGACTCAAGCGTCCCTTGTGGCGTGATCTCATCCTACAAGTCTGGGGCGGCGATCCTCTCGAATGCCCTTGCTGCCACGGCACAATGAAAATCATGAGACCCATGCTGCGCCGTGAGGAAGTCGAATTTTTTCTCCGGCTGCACGGTCTATGGCAAGGTGTGGTGCGTTTGCCTAGACCACCGCCACCACCTTTCGAAATCGAGAATCTCAAGCGCATCGAGCCGTCCTGGCGCGCCATCAAGGAATGGATTGCCGACGACGAACCCGATCTCGACTGGTTTAATAGTTCAAGGAATTCATCGAATTCCGACCCTGCTGGCTTCGACCAAAGCCAAACATGGCAACCCAAGGAAATCCACTTGGACGACGACCGCATCTTGGTTCTCGATTACACCTGATCAGCAGGACGCTCACAAATAAACCCCGCAGCAGACCGAAAGCCGCAGCAGGGCAGGGGAACTGTGCCGTTGAGTCTATAATCGGTGGCCAAATGATCGGAAATAAGCGTCAGTGCCCTTCTAATTTCAGTTTTTTAGATTTTTAGCGTTTCAGCTTTTACCAAAAATCTCCCCTTTTCCCCCGCAACCCCCTTTTCCCTTTGCACGGTTCGGCCCTTCAGGACATTCTGCGTCCCGATTGAAAAAGCAAATTCCTAGCACTAATGATTGAAGCATTCAAAGACTGGCTGGGGCGCAAATGGTTCCGCCGCGCTATCCGCCAAATTCCTAGCACTCCTGCCGTTGCGACAGGCGCCGGCATCCTCGATGCCTACTGCATGGAGACGCCTGGGCCTCAACAGGCACTCGACATCTTCCGCGGGGAGTGGTCGTCGAAGATGCCGTCCATGAGCGGCCTCAAAACGGCACCGGGACAGGCTGACCTTTTTGAAGATGCTCGAGTGACGTGGGCACTCACGCAATGCGGCGGCGTGCTGGGTCGAAAGATTCTTGAACTTGGACCGCTCGAGGGTGGGCATTCCTACATGCTCGAACAGGCGGGTGCGGCGCGTGTGCTCGCCGTGGAAGCCAATGTCCGCTCTTTTCTCAAGTGCTTATGCGTCAAAGAGATTTTAGGCCTGTCAAAGGTGAACTTTCTGCTCGGTGACTGCATGGCATTCATGGATCAGGATGCCGGTGGTTGGGACATGGTTTTCGCCAGCGGCATCCTTTATCACATGAAGGAACCGGCACGCTTTCTGACACTCTTGCCGCGCATGGCGCCCCGGCTCTTTCTCTGGACACACTACTTCGACGAACGAATCGTCGGGGAAACGCCGGCGCTCGCGCACAAGTTCGGCAAGCTCGAAGAGGCCACCGTCGGTGGATTTCGCTATCAGTTCGTCGAGCAGGCTTACAAGGAAGCACTTGGCTGGGGCGGCTTCTGCGGCGGCTCGGCCGAAACCAGCCTGTGGCTCACACGCAGTTCCATTCTCGAAATGCTCGAGCATCTCGGCTACCAGACCATCGAAGTCTCATTCGAAACGCCTGACCATCCAAACGGTCCTGCGTTTTGCGTTTACGCAGCGGCTGATTCGTCCACCTGATGCACATCGGCCTGCTAGCCAGCACGTCACACCCCACGGCACAACCATCGCTTATGAGTACCTTCCACTTCGTCGACGATTACGAGCACCACGTCGACCAACTGATCCGCAATCATCCCCTCGCCGAAGCCATGTCCCTTGCTGTGGGTGGTTATTACGAGGAGTTCTCGGTCATCCTTGCCGAGTTGCTTGTGCAAAACGGTCTTCGGGACGGCATGACACTCGTGGATTTGGGCTGCGGGAGTGGCAGGGCGGCGAAGGGTATCAGCAAGCGGGTGCAGATCGAATACCTCGGCACCGACGTGGTCCAGCGGCTCCTCGACTACGCCGCGAAAGTCTGCCCGAAGCACTATCGATTCAAGTGCCATCGCGAACTCTCTGTGCCGGCCCCGGATTCGTCAGCCGACATGGTCTGCGCGTTCAGCCTCTTCACCCATCTGCTGCATGAGGAAAGCTACATCTACCTGCAGGAATCGCACCGCGTGCTGAAACCGGGAGGCAAGGTCGTGATGTCGTTCCTCGAATTCGCAAGCCCGGGCCATTGGGCGATTTTTCAGCCCACGATGGAGGCCCGCAGACACAACGCGAGACAGCCGCTGAACATGTTCATCGAACGCAACGTGATCGATGTCTGGTGCGGCCACCTCGGCTTCGTTCGCGAAAGCTTCGTGGACGGGACCGACCTCCGCTGGCAGGGCAGCGCTCTGGGACAGTCACTTGCTGTACTGAGGAAGCCGGACTGAGCGGCTATGACCGTGGGCCGTGCCACGCCTCAGGCGGCACGCAGCGTGCTGCTCTGCCGCTTGGCGATCGCCTTTTCCTGCGACGCGAGTTCCAGGTCGGATTCGACCATCATGTCGACGAACTGCTCGAAGCTGGTTTGCGGATGCCAGCCTAGCTTGGTGCGGGCCTTCGTGCTGTCGCCCAAGAGCAGATCGACCTCAGCGGGACGGTAGTACCGCGGATCGACCTCGACGAAGTCCCGGTAATCGAGTTCCAGACGCGAGAACGTCTTCTCGCAGAATTCGCGAACGGAATAGAGTTCGTTCATGGCGATCACGTAATCGTCCGGTTTGTCCTGTTGCAGCATCCGCCACATCCCCTCGACATAGTCGCCGGCGAAGCCCCAGTCGCGTTGGGCGTCAAGGTTGCCCAGGTGGAGCTTGTCCTGCAGGCCGAAACCATGCCCGCTTCACCTATCGCATGCACGACCTCAGCGAGTTCATGAAAACCGTGCTGCAGCGCTTCACGCGGTGGTTCAACCGCACGCACAACCGCACGGGCACTTTGTGGGAAGAGCGCTACAAGAGCGTGATCGTCGAAAGCGGCAT
>CAYRLT010000262.1:0-5061 GCA_964425095.1 uncultured Luteolibacter sp. | reverse complement strand
CCGGCGCGGCCGGCGGGGCAGGTGCTGGCGTGATGTTTGAACCCGACACAGAAACCGTGCGCACTATTCTAACCGCCGGCGGTTGGAATACGCTTACCGCCGTGTGCCTGATGCTTTTCAGTCTTTGCCACAATCCCTGCTCGACCACGCTCTACACGATCTATCGGGAAACCCGGAGTGTGAAATGGACTGCTGTTTCAGCGTTTTTGCCGCTGGTGATGGGTTTTGTGCTTTGCGCTCTAGTCGCGGCGGTTTGGCGGGCTTTGACTTGAGGGCTGGAGAGAAGAACGGACCGAGGTCCTGGACTACTTTAGACTTCGGTCATGGTTTGGTCGTGGAGTTCCATATCGTCGTCGGGTGACGCTCCCTTGTGCCGGATTATGATGCTGTATGGGTGGAGATTCATCTGGTTGCTGTTTTTTTGTCTCTGCACTTGCCATCGGGCGTGTAATTCACAAATCCTTCCTGCAGCATGTCAGAAGAATCGAGTCCTCCCCGTCTTAGTCCGTTAGCCACTTTGATTTTCAGTTCGCGCTGGCTGCAACTGCCGCTCTACCTTGGCCTGATCGTCGCACAGGGAGTTTATGTTGTGCTGTTCATCAAGGAACTTTGGCACCTGATTTCCGAGGCCACCAGTCTCACCGAGCAGCAGATGATGTTGATCGTGCTTGGCCTGATCGACGTGGTAATGATTTCCAACTTGCTGATGATGGTCATCGTCGGCGGTTACGAGACCTTCGTCTCGCGTTTGCGCCTGCACAACCACCCGGACCAGCCCGAGTGGCTAAGCCATGTAAACGCTTCCGTCCTGAAGGTGAAACTAGCAATGGCGATCATCGGGATCAGCTCCGTGCATTTGCTCAAGACTTTCATCGCAGCGGGCAGCCTTGGTTTGCCGCTTGCAAGCAACCAAACCGTGGTGACCGGTTCTCCTATCACCGCCGATGGCGTGATGTGGCAGACCATCATTCACGGTGTGTTCATCCTTTCAGCGTTGGGGATTGCCTACACGGATCGCATTATGCTGGGCGCTCCGTCGGCGAAGTCCGTGAAGCATTAGTCGAGTGATCGGATTTAGGTATCACGGTTTTTTCTTCCACACCACTACGCCGGTGGGTGCGAGATCTCTTGTGCCGAGGATCACTTCAGCGGTTTCCGGCACCGGGATGGTTACGGTTTTATCGGTGTAATTCACAGCCGTCCAAAGTCCTTCGCGGTGTTGTGCGAAAACGTAGGGCGGGAGGTCGAATGGCAGGTCGCCCAGCACTCCGCCATACAAGCGGCGCAGAATTTGGTATTCCATGTCCCATTTGTCCGACCACGCGCCGACGTATGTTACGCTACCCTTGTCCGCCTTGCGGTGGAGCACGGCGGAACGACCCTGATAGAATTGGTCGCCATACACGCCCCATGATTCAGTTCCGGCGGCGGGTTTCGCCACGGTTCCCCAGATGTGCCACGGGTGTTCTTTGCCGTCGTAGAGGATTGTTCCCGGTCGTTCTTTCGGGAGGTGATCGTAGAATTCGATTTCGCCGCCGATGAGGCTCCAGAGTGGTTGTTGGATTTTTTCCTCCCACAGGTGCCCGCGCTGATCCTTGAGTGCGGTGCGGGTGGTGACGACCAATTGCCCGCCGCGTTCCGCGTATTCCGCCAGCTTGCGCAAGGTGTCCTTGCTCATCATCTGATAGGCCGGCACGACGAGGAACGGGATGCGTTGTGGATCGAACGAGTCGGTCTCGGTGATAAACTCGACGTCCACACCCATGCGCTTGAGGTTTTGATAGTAGGTGTAGATATGCTGCCAGGTATTCCAATCCTCGTGATGACGATATCCTTCCACATCGATCACGTTGCGGTTGCTCCACAGGAATCCGGTGCGTGAAGCGCGCGCAAACCCATCGACGGCGCCGCTTACCAAACGTCCGGAGATTTTCTCGATCTCACTGATCGCCGTGACGAAGTCCTGCCCGCCGTGGCTCAGGCTGACACCGTCGGTTTGCATGATGCCATGATGGAATTGCTCGACGCCGGAAAGCGGCTGCCGGTAGCGGTAGGTGCAGACGAAACGGCCGCCCATGCTGAAGTAATGCCAGAGCCACATGCGCACGGCACCGGGCATCGGCATCGCGTTGAATCGGCCCCAATTGATCTGGCCTGGCTGGAGTTCCATGATGCCGGTGTATCCGCTGACGGATCTGGCCACCTCAGTGGACAGGCTGTATTCCATACCGCACCCGGTCCGGTGCGCGAGCGAGTCGCCGGATGTATTCATCCGGTTGTGTGTTAGATACATCGTGTGGGACGCGAAGTCGAGTTCGCCGCGCGTGAGGAACGGGTTCACGTTTGGCAAGCCCTTGTAATAGGCATAGTTGGTGGTGATCCACTGCTTTCCGTCCGAGTGTCCGCGAATGACGCGGGCCTGATCGATGAGGTCGCGCGCGATATCCTCCGAGGTGTAGGTTTTGAAATCCAAGCGTGCGTGCGGGTTTGCGCCGGGCATTTTGATTTGGTCGAAGTCGTTGAGCGTGTAGCTCCAAAACGCCGCGCCCCATGCATCGTTCACCGCGCCGATGGTGCCGTATTTCTTCCGCAGCCATGCAATGAAAGCGGCTTGGGCCGACGGGCTGTAGTCCTCTTCGCACTGGATGTGCGGCTCGTTGCCGATCTGCCAGCCGATGATTCTGTGGTCTTTGCCATAGCGTTTTCCGATCTCTCCGGCGATGCGAGCGACGTATTTTTGATAGATCGGATTGGCAAGCGACCCGTTGAGTCGTCCGCCGTTGTGATGGGTGCGGTTGCCTTCGGCATCCGTGACGAGCACCTCGGGGTGCTTGGTGGCGAGCCATGCCGGGATGCACGGCGAGGGTGTGCACATCACCACCTTGAGGTGATATTTCTCGGCCAAGTCCACCGCTCGGTCGAGCCAAGCGAAGTCGAAGCGCCCGTCATCGGGTTCCATCCTCGCCCAGGCGAACTCGGCGTAGTGAATGAAGTGAAATCCCAGCTCAGCGATGCGTTTGATGTCACGCTCCCATTGGTCTTCCGGCCAGTGCTCGGGGTAGTAATAAACCCCGAACTCCATGCCCTTTTCGGGAAAAAACCGGCTTTCATCGGCGCGGACGGACGACATGAGGACCGCAAACAGAAGAATCAGGAGGGTGTGGCATCGTTTCATGGCGGCTTGTGCGGGATGTTGGAGTCTGGTTTTTTTATCGCGGGCAAGTGAGGCCACCGTTTGGTAATAACGGAATCAACTGGCGAGACGCTCCGTTGACGGCCTGGAGCGGGACGCTCCAGCTACTTGAATGGCGGAGTTCAGACCTCGGTCATGATCTGGTCGTAGAATCCCAGATAGTCGTCCGGTGTGGCTCCTTCGCGCCAGGCCATGGCGCTGCGCGGGTGGAGGTTCATTTGGCCGGTGATGTTGTAGGGAATGGATGGGCCCCAATCGAACTGCTGTTTCATCGGCATGATCGTGTTTTGGATGCAATCGATGACCGGACGGAGTTTGAATTTTGGATTCCGCAGGAATCCTAGCAGGATTTCCATCGGGCAATTTCCAGCGCCGCGGCCGAGGCCCATCATGGTGGCGTCCACGCGGTTCGCGCCGAGGATGATGGCTTCCACGGTGTTGGCGAAGGCGAGCTGCATGTTGTTGTGGGCGTGCATGCCGATTTCCTTACCGGTGCCTTCTACGGCTTTGGTGTATTTCCTAACGAGGTGATCGATCTGCTCGCGGAAAAGGTTTCCGTAGCTATCCACCACGACGACGGTGCCGGCGGATGACTTGGCACCGATTTCCAGCGCTTGATCGATTTCCGCGTCGGCGACGACCGAGATGGCCATGATGTTGAGGGTTGTTTCGTAGCCGAGGGCGGTGCAGTGTTCGATCATTTCAGCGGCTTCGGAAATCTGGTGGACGTAGCAGGCCACGCGGATGACATCGAGCACGCTGTCTTTGGCGGGGATGATCTGATGTTTCCAATCGCACTTGCCACCGGCGTCCGCCATTGCGGCGAGTTTCAGGCCGGTCGCGGCAAACGTGTGATCGCCCACCACGCGGCGAAGGTCTTCTTCCTCGCAGTGCCTCCATGGTCCGTAGGTGTCCTTCGGGAATGAAGCGGGATCGTTTTTGTAGCCGATCTCCATGGTGTCGATGCCGGCGTCCAGACATGTCTGGTAAACGGCGCGCACCTGTTCGTCGGTAAAACGCGAATTGTTGATCAGTCCACCATCCCGAATCGTGCAGTCCAAGACTTGCAGTTCCGGCCGATAAGTAATCCAAGGTGCTTTGTCGCTCACGCGCAAATTGTGCGGAGTGGGGTGGGGCATTGCAAGCTCGATGGTGGCCACATGATCTCGCCGATTCTTGTCTTGTGTCTTGTGTCTCGAAGTCTTGTATCTCCCTAAAGCGTAAGCCAGACCGATTTCAGGTATGCCTCGTCATTGAAATCCAGGGGCATGGACGAGTGGCGGGCGGTCATGGGGTGTGGGATTTCGCCTAACAATTGCCGTTCAAATGCGTAGGGCGAGATGCCGCGGAAGTTGGTGCAGCAGAGCATCCAGCCGCCGGGAGCGAGGATGTTGGCGGCGAGGGCGACAAGTTCGCCGAAGTTTTCCTCGACGCGGAAAACTTTGCCTTTTTCGTCGCGGGAGAAGGTGGGGGGATCGAGCACGATGGCATCGAAGAGTCGGCCTTGTTTTGCGAAGCGGCGCAACCAGTGGAAGGTGTCGCCTTTGCAGAAATGGTGGTCGGCGGGATTGAGCGAGTTATGGGTGAAATTGCGTTTTGCCCAGTCGAGATACGGTTGTGATAGATCGAGGGTTGTGGTTTCCGCTCCGGCCATGGCTGCGGCTACGGAGAAGGCTCCGGTGTAGGAGAACGTGTTGAGTAGGCGGAGTCCGGGGCGCATGAGTCGGTGGACATGGGCGCGGTTGTCGCGTTGGTCGAGGAAGATGCCTTGGGAGTAGCCGGATTGGAATGAGATTTCGTAAGCGAAACCATGTTCGCGGATGAGGAATGGTGCGGTGATTTCGGGTCCGCAGAGGAGGGTGGAGGAT
>CAYRLT010000261.1:0-3523 GCA_964425095.1 uncultured Luteolibacter sp. | reverse complement strand
CGGAAAGTCGGAAAGTCGGAAAGTCGGAAAGTCGGAAAGTCGGAAAGTCGGAAGAGGAAGAGGAAGAGGAAGAGGAAGAGGGGGGGGAGGTTACTTTGTGGCTCAAGGACGTGCAAGAAGTGATTGGGATTGGTTTTTTTAGGTTGTGGCTGAGAAGATGGACTCGCCGGCTGAAGCCAGCGCTCCGTTAGTCGCGCATGTGGTCGCGGAGGAGGTGGTAGAGGAAGAGGGTGTTGTAGGTGAAGTAGCGTTTGAAGAGGCGGCGGGGTTCCATGGCAAGGCGGTAGGCCCATTCGAGGCCGAGTTTTTGGAAGATGGGTGGGGATTGTTTGACCTCGCCGGCGTGGAAGGCGAAGGCGGCACCGATGCCGAAATAGACGCCGGGGGGGAGGAGGTTTTTGTGATTGGCGATCCAGTGTTCTTGTTTCGGGCAGCCGAGTCCGATCCAGATGAGGTTGGCTCCGGAGGTGCGGATTTTTTCGCAGACGCGGTCGAATTCGTCGGCGGGCCACTCGCCGAAGGGCGGAGAATACATGCCGGCAATGGCGGTGCCGGGGAAACGGGTGGTGAAGCTTTGTTTGAGCTTGGTGAGGGTGGATTCCTTGCCGCCTAACAGGAAGTGGCGGAACTCGCCGCGATCCTGGGTGGCGAGGAGAGTTTCTAACATAAGAGTCGGGCCATAGACTCGGGCGGTGAGTTTTTCGGTAGCCGGGAGTTGTGTGTTGACGGCCCAGACGAGAGGCATTCCATCGGGGACGATGAGGTCGAATTTCCGCATGGATTCGCCGAATGCGGGATCGTGGCGAGCGAGTGCGGCGACGTGGGTGTTGGCCGCTTCAACGGCGTAGGCACGGTCGGCCTTCGTGGCGTGTGTTAGGATCCACTCGACGGCACCGGTGTAGGTGGTGGCGGCGATGGGTAGGCCGATGACGGGGATTTTAAGCACTAAATTTTAAGCAAGAAATTTGAAACGAAGAATGGAAGTTAGCGCCAGTCTTCGAGGGTTAGTCCTTCTATTTTGAGGAAGTCTTTCGTGTTGTTGGTGACGGTGGTCGATTGATGGCGCAGTCCGGTGGCGGCGATGAAGACATCGGTGATGCTTACGGGTGTTCCTCGGTTGAGCAATCCGGCGTTGAGCCGAGCCGCGATACGGGCGCACTCAGAATCAAAGGGCAGGACTTGCAAGGAGGCAACGAAACGCAATACTTTTGCGTATTCTTCCTCGCGGTATTGGGCGGGTGCGCGGTCCGCGCCTTGAAAGAGTTCGAATTCGGTGACTACTGAAATGAAGCAGTCTTTTGGGCGGCATGCAGAAAGTCGATCGACGATTTTTTTGCGGCCCCGCAGGATGTCTATGCAGACGTTGGTGTCGAGGAGACGTCTCACAGTGTTTTTTCAAGGTAGGTGGTTTTATCACGTCCGAAGTCCTTGCGGGAGATGCGCACGCTTTCAAAAAAGCCTTCAGGCCAGCCGTTTTCCGTCAGTTCCTCGATGATGATTTTGCTGCCTTCGCGATGGATGGAGACGGTGCCGCATGGTAGTTCCAATTCCTTCGGCAGTCTGACGGCGAGCGAATTGCCACTCTTGAAGATTTTTGTTTTCATGGATGATGTATATACGGTGGTGGATATACAGTCAATGGGGCAATTCGCCTTATTGGTTTTTCTTTCACTTCTCGGCCTCTTAGACTCGGCAGAAGGGTTCGATGGGGTGGAGGTTGGGGGTGGTGGCGATGGCGGCGTCGCGGTGGGAGGGATCGGTGAAGAGGTGGAGTGCGTAGCCGCCGTGGCCGCCGCCGCAGTATTTGCTGGCGATGGAGTTGGGTATGTTCGTTAGGGTTTGCATGCCTTCGTTGAGTTGTGCGGCGTGGTAGAGGTTCACGCCTTCGGCAAGTTTGGAGATGTCCGCGTGGAGGACGCCATCGCGGGCGATGCGGGCGCTTTTTGCGATGGTATCATAGTCGCGCTGGAAATTAGCGATGCCGGGGGTGTCGTGCTGGGTTCCGGTCCAGTAGATGGCCATGCGGCCTGATAGGAAATCGCCGTTGTGTTTGAAATCGAGGACGGGGTGAGTTCCGGAGCGCCAGACGCAGAGACCGGTTTCGCGGATGACGGCGGGGTCTTGCCAGCCGACTCCGAGGTCAAGTTCGGATTCGAAGCTGTCTTTGCCATTGAGGAGGGCCCATGCGCCGCTGCCGCCGAGGCCGGCTTGTTTTTGGTAGGGCCAATCGCGCAGTGAGACGAGCGGGGAGATGGCACAATTGACGATGAATTCGCCAGGGCGCGAGAAGCGTGGGACATCGAGCCAGCCGCCGGCGAAATCGACGCGGAGGGGTGCTTCGGTGGGGGCTTGGACCCAGCGGACGATGGAGGAGGTGGAGACGGGTTCGAAGCGCGGCGGGGTTTTTGGCAGGATGGTGTATTGTGCACCGACTTGGGCGCAGAGCTCGCGTTTCACGTCGCCGTATTTATCATCTTCGGTTACGATGAGGAAATCCGGTTGGATGCGGAGGAAGTCATCTTCGAAATCGAGGCCCTCTTTTTGGCCTTGGGTGATGATGACTTCATCGATCATGCGGAGGCCTTGGAGGAGGACGCGTTTGTGGTCATCCGGGATGGAGGGTTTGCGGCGTTTGTGATGCCAGAGGACTTCGGCGGAGGCGAAGGAGACGATTAGATAATCGCCGAGGGCGCGGGCTTCCTCGAAGAACTGGAGGTGGCCGGCGTGGAGGATATCATAGCATCCGGAGACGAAGACTTTTTTCATGGTGAAGAGAGATGGGAGATTGGAGATTGGAGATTGGAGATTGGAGATTTTAGTAATGATAGCGTGCTTGGGCGAAGAGTATGCGATCGTCTTTTACTTGATAGACCAGTCGGTGTTCCTGGGTGATCCGGCGTGACCAGATGCCGGAGCCTAAATGGCGCAGTGGTTCGGGTTTGCCGATTCCGGTGAAGGGATCGCGGCGAATGGCTTCGACCAGTTCAAGAATACGGAGTGCGGTTTTCCGATCGGAGGAAATCCAGTGAGCCTGATCATCGAGGAAATCGCGGTCGAAGATTAGGCTACGGTCGCCTGGGTTCATGGGGTGTGGATTTTGGCGGCCAAGGCATCCACCGTGAGTTCCTCGCCTTCGCCATGGTCAAGACGGTTTAGGGCGGCTAGGAGGCGTCGGGCGTTGGTGGGAGAGCGAAGGAGGTGTGCGGTTTCAACGAGTCCCTGCCATTCGCTGGCGGGCACTAGCACAACGGATTCGTGGCCACGGCGATCGATGGTGACGGGTTCGCGGGTGGAGATGGTTTCATCCCAAACGCTGGCCAGACGGTCGCGGGCTTCGGTGTAGGAAATTGTGGGCATGTGCGAAGGAAGCATTGGACAGGTTTCCTGTCCAGAAGAATGGGGAATGAGCTTGGGACAGGATGTCCCTTGGACGGACTGGGACTGCAAGTCCCAGCTACTACAGATTGGAAAACTTGGGACAGGATTGAGGCGGACCCGAAAGTCCGGCCACGGAAGAGCTAAA
>CAYRLT010000260.1:0-1651 GCA_964425095.1 uncultured Luteolibacter sp. | reverse complement strand
AGGTATGCCCATCTTGCGAGGCTAATTGGAAAACATCACACTGACAATTTTATGCCCGGCGGCGGAAATGGCGACGCTCCCGTCATCCGCTGTAGGCAGTGGCGATATTTCCTCCTCTGCCAGATTGACCAGCGCGGCGTGCGCAAATCGGCGTAGTGGTTTCAAGTGAAACTGGATTGTTTCGGTTGAGATATTATAGCCCCGCACGAGCCAGCCTTTGCCATCTTCTGCTGCTTTGATGGCGCGGATGATGAACTCGGCGGGCGATGGTGAGATGAAACTTCCCTGCGCGGGGATTTCTCCGGAATGGAGACCGGTTTCGACGGCGCGCAGATCCGTTTGAAAGGCGAAAGCTTGCTGGTAGGACTCCCGCCAGTCCCCTTGGTGCGGGATGATGGCGTAGTCGAAGACCCACTTCCCGGGCATCTGCACGCCGGGCGTCTCCAGAGCGGGACCGGCGTGTCCTTGGCGCACGGGCATGTCATCGCGTGAAAGCCAGCCGACCGCGCGCAGGAGCGTCAGGGCGATTTCGGTATGTTCGCCGTTCTTGAGCGCTTCCACCTCAGGCAAGCCGCGATTGGCAATGGTCAAACCGATCGTGCCGTTGGAAATATCCGTTAATGCACCCTGGTGCGTTTCGGGACGGGGCTGCTCCACCCATTTTTCGGTGCTCTCCGGCACGCCGATGGGACGCCGAACCACTTCGAAGTGACCATCGTGATCGGCTTCGGTTACGACGAAGGGGGCGGGGAAATGCACGCGCAGGCGGTGGTCCCTGGCGGTGTTGTCAATCTCGGTCTGGATGTCGATGCGCGGGACACCGGGAGCATGCGAAATGCGGCTGAGGATGTGAAGGGCGACCATCGCTTTTGAGCGGTTCTTCCTATCTGGAGATAACTGCCCGGGAACGTTGAGTACCGTTCGAATTTCGAGAGAAGGAATCAGCCGATGACGATATATTTTTACGGTGGAACGTGTGGGGGTAAACGATGAATCGTTCTGAGGTGGGGAATAGTTGTACTCATCCCCGGCATCCCCGCCATCCGTGAAACGATTCAAACCGGAAAAGATCGTTTTCGTGCGCTTGTCGATGACAGTCAGTGTGCCATCGCCAGCAGCATCCACATGGAAGAATTCATTCTCGATAATGAAGGGCGGTTTGGTTTCATCGCCCGCGCTCAGGCGGCCAAGCAATTTTTCGCCAAGCGGTGTCTGGGCGAAACGAAGCACCAGTGGCAGGAAGGGGTTGAGCAACGGGTTGATCGTTGCAGCGGGGGACGACGGCGGCGCAGGTACGCCGCGCACCCAGAGCGTACGCCACCCCAGTGCCGGAACATCCGGGCTGACGAAGCGTATTCTTGATACCCGCGGGGAGTGGGCAAGCACATGAAAGTGCGTAATGCCTGGATCGGCTTTGTACCTGGCGATGTCGGCTTCCGCCTGCAGCCATTCCTTGAGGTTGGGCTGGCTCTTGTCGTCCAGGACCGCCTCGATCCGGGCTGTGGAACCCTGCCGGGTCAATTTAACGCTGACGATCGCCGCCCCGGCGACGCGCCCCTCGGTGATCGCGCCGATGGTGTCGCGCAGTTCGGTCTTGCGGAGCAGGACGTTCGCCAACACGTCATTGTTGGAGCCGATGAACTCGTGGGCG
>CAYRLT010000259.1:0-7500 GCA_964425095.1 uncultured Luteolibacter sp. | reverse complement strand
AGCGATGAACTTGGTTCGTCGGGAGTCCACAAACCGCCGAGGAATCAAAGGCCGAGTAAAACGCGCAGGATGGGACAACAAATACCTCGAGAAGATCCTCACAAAATAAGATGCGTTTGCCCTGCGATCATAGCCAAATGCCGATCCAACTCCGGCCCCGACGCCGCATAAACATGCACCACGGGATCCACCCCTTCAATCATCGACTTCTGCACCAACCCCGCATGAAAATGCCCGGGATCCAGCGTGATGAGTTTCACCGGAGCGGCAAGCGCTCCGACGGCGGTAATTCCGGCAAGAACCAGACTGATGGAGTTAATTTTCAAATTCATGGTGGGAACGGGTGGAAATTCGGACAAACCGGATGACAATGCAACGCGCAAGTCAGGATGAAATCGTCAAAATCGGATTTGAAAGGACGCCCTCCACCATGACGTAGGCATGGGCTATGAGTAAAAAAACAAGTGGTTTTGGTTGGATGATGTCGATTCTCTTGTTCGCTGGCCTCTCGCTGGCAGCCGCGGATCAAGCCGGAAAATGGACGGCCGCAGAGCAGAACGGAAGAATCGAAGCAACCTACGGGGAAACTCTTATCTTCGCTTGGCAAAAACAACCGTTGGAGAATCCATCAGGTGGCCAGAAATTCGCGGGCAGCGCATTCCTGCATCCACTGCGCACGCCTTCCGGCTTCGAGTGGACGACCATCCAACCGAAAGATCATTTGCATCACTTCGGTCTGTGGTGGACTTGGAAATACATCGAGGTGGAGGGCAAAAAATTCAACTGCTGGGAAATCCAAGAAGGCCAAGGGGCACATGTGGCGCGCGGCGTAAAATCCCTGGCGAATGGCCCGGACAGACTGGTATGGGAATTCACCAACGAGCTGATCGTGAAAAAACCGGACACCGATCCTTTAACCGCGATTCATGAAACAGCGCTTGTGGCCTTATCCATCAACGGCGACGCCCAAGTGATGGACATCTCACTCAACCAGAAAGCAGCGGATAAGCCGGTGACAATTTTAGCCCATCGCTACAGCGGGTTTTCATGGCGCGGACCTGCATCCTGGAACAAAGACAACAGCCAAATGGTCACGAGCGAAGGCCACGGCCGGGACGATGCGAACGGAAAACCAGCGCGCTGGGTATTCGTAACCGGACCCACCCTCACCGGCAAAGCCACCGTGCTGATCATGAGCGACGCCACCAAGCTGGCTGGCACTGCCGAACGCCTGCGCGTATGGGACTCAAAAGCGACAAACGGCACGCCGTTTGTCAATTTCAATCCGGTCATGGAAAAACCATTGCCACTCGATGAGGCAAATCCAGCAGTCTCCCACCGCAAATACCGCGTGATCGCCGCCGACCATCAGATCGACGCGGCCGCTGCGGAAGCGGAATGGCAGAAGTGGCAGGGAAAATAAAACATCCTCCCATTTCCTACTAGAGCCTGAAAGATTTCCCGATCAGGCGGCGTTTCGTCCCGATATGATCCGCATCTCTCTTTTTTCGATTATCGCCCTAACAACTAGCATGGCAGCTGCCGTGACTCGCCCCGTCGGCGACTTTTTGCTGTGGTATGACGCCCCGGCCACGGAATGGCGCCAAGCACTGCCTGTCGGCAATGGCCAGCTCGGAGCCATGGTATTCGGTGGACTCCCCAAAGAAAGGATTCAGTTCAACGAACATACGGTCTGGACGGGGCAACCCCATAACTACGCCCACCCAGGCGCGGCGAAATTCCTCCCGGAAATCCGCCAATTGCTCACCGATGGAAAACAGGAGGAAGCGCAAGCTCTCGCCATGAAAGAGTTTATGAGCATCCCCATTCGACAAAAAGCCTTCCAACCGTGCGGCGACCTGCTCATCGAGACTCCTAGCTCCGAAAACGCAACGGGTTACCGCCGCTGGCTCGATCTCGACTCCGGCCTCGCCACCACTGAATGGACCGCCGGTGAGACTTTACATCGTCGCGAAACCTTTGCCTCACACCCAGCCAATCTGCTGGTCACCCGGCTCTCCGCAGACCGCCCCGGCATGACCTCTGCCACCATCCGCCTAACCACCCCACACGCGGACCATCAACTCGCCATCGATGGAACCCACACGCTCGTCCTGCGCGGCAAGGTCGAGACCGATGGCGTCACGTTTGAAGCCCGCGCAGTCATCAGCCACCAAGGTGGCAAACTTGTCGAGAATGCCGGAGCCATCGAAATTTCAGGGGCGGATTCGATCGAAATCCGCCTGACCGCCGCCACCAATGTGGACAATTGGCAGAGCCTCGCGGCAAACCCAGCCAAGCGCGTAGCGGAGATGCTCGCTCGCTCGGAAAAATCTACTTACCAAGATCTGCTCGACGCCCACCTCACCGATCACCGCGCCTTGTTCCGCAGGGTGTCCATCGATCTCGGCCGGACGCCCGCCGCGGATCTAACGACCGAACGACGGATCACTGCATTCCGCAATGGTGACGATCCGCAGCTCGCTGCACTGCTTTTCCAATACGGACGTTACCTCATGATCGGATGCTCCCGGGTCGGCGGCCAACCTGCCAATTTGCAGGGGATTTGGAATGATCAGCTCAAACCGCCCTGGGATTCCAAATACACCTGCAACATCAACACCCAGATGAACTATTGGATCGCGGAAGTGGGCAATCTTCCCGAGTGCCACACTCCCTTGTTCAAGGCGCTTGAGGAAATGAAAGAGTCCGGCGAGATCACCGCCCGCGAACATTATGCCGCACGCGGCTGGGTCCTCCACCACAACTTCGATCTCTGGCGCGGCACTGCTCCCATCAACAACTCCAACCACGGCATCTGGCCCACTGGCGGTGCCTGGCTCAGCCTCCATCTTTGGGATCACTTCCTCTATTCCGGGGATCGCGACTTTCTTAAAAAATCCTGGCCCATCCTGCGAGGTTCCGCGGAGTTTTTCTCCGATTACCTAATTGAGGACCCAAAAAACCATTGGTTGATCTCCGGGCCGTCCAACAGTCCGGAACAAGGCGGACTCGTCATGGGCCCAACCATGGATCACCAAATCATTCGCCAGCTATTTGTCGCCTGCTCCCGCGCCGCCCGCATCCTTAAAACCGATGAGAAACTCGCCGAAAAAATCGATACCATGATCCCCCGCATCGCCCCGGATCAGATCGGAAAACATGGCCAACTCCAAGAATGGTTAGAAGACAAGGATGACCCGAAAAGCGCGCACCGCCATGTATCCCACCTCTGGGCGGTGTATCCCGGCGCTGGAATCACTTGGCAACAACCGGAACTTCTCAAAGCGGCGCGCCAGTCCCTCATCTTCCGCGGGGATGCGGCCACCGGATGGTCGATGGGATGGAAAACCAACCTCTGGGCCCGCCTGCTGGATGGCGACCACGCCTACCTGATCCTTAGCAACCTGCTCAACCCCGTCTTTAGTAAAAGCACCGGTATGAAAGGTGGTGGCATGTATGAAAATCTGTTCTGCGCCCATCCACCATTCCAGATCGATGGAAACTTTGGCGGAGCCGCCGGAGTCGCTGAAATGTTGCTGCAATCCCACGTGCCTGCCGGAAACAACGAGGCGGCCCCACGTTTCATCATCCACCTGTTACCCGCCCTACCCAAGGCATGGCCGACCGGTTCGATCAAAGGGTTCCGCGCCCGTGGCGGCATCACGGTGGATTTTTCATGGAAAGACGGAATGCTCAGTTCCGCCACACTGACTCCCGTCGCTGATGGTCCGATTTCTATCCGATTGGGCGAAAAAATCGTAGAACTCCCCGCCAAGGCCGGCAGCCCGTTGAAAATCACCGGAGACCTCAAACCTGCCGTCGAATAATATTCCACTGGATTTTCCATGACCGCCCCTGCCGCGTTTCTCACGCCGCAGGGAAGCCGTCAATGCCGGTGCTCCGCATGGCGCAGCCCCACCATCAACCCGCGCAATTCCGAAAGACCGCGCATCCGACCGATGCATGAATATCCGGGCGTGATTCCCATCGGCTTGGGCAGATCATCCATCATGGTATGACCGTGATCAGGCCGCAAAGTAATCTGCCAGTCGGATCGCCCCGCTGCGCGGCGCCGGTCTTGCTCGTCGAGCAAGTTGCGCACGACGGCTGGCATATTCACGGAACCTTCAAGGTGCTTGGCTTCGTAAAATGATCCGTCGGAAAGTCGCTGCGTGCTGCGCAAATGCACGGCATGAATGCGAGGTGCGCATTTGCGAACCATCTCCGGCAAATCATTATCCGCCCGCGCGCTGAACGAACCGGTGCAGAAACAAAGCCCATTCGCCTGACTCTCGACCATTTTGAAAATCGCATCAATGTCGCTCGCCGTGGACACGACCCGTGGCAGACCGAGCACGGAAAACGGCGGGTCATCAGGATGAATCGCCATGCACACACCCACCTCTTCGGCGACCGGAATGATGGCTTGCAAAAACCTCGCCAGATTGTGGCGCAATCCATCCGCGCCCATGCCATCATATTTGGCTAACATCTCCCGGATGTCGTGGAGCGTGAGAGCCCATTTCACACCGGGAAACACATCGATGATCGTGCGGACAAATTCCTCGCGCGCATCGACAGTGAGGCTGGCCCACCACGCGGCAGCTTGTGCAAGTTGCTCCGGCGAGTAATCCGCTTCGGCACCGGGCCGTTTCAACGCATGAATCTCAAACGCGGCGAAACGCACCGGATCGTAGTGCATGCTTTCCGAGCCATCCGGCAGCGTCCAGCGCATGTCGGTGCGCACCCAGTCAAGCACCGGCATGAAATTGTAAACGACGGTATGAATCCCCTCCGCCGCCAAGTTGCGCAACGTGTTCTGATAGTTTTCAAACAGCCGAATCAAGTCGCCGCGCCCCGTCTTGATATCCTCATGCACCGGCACCGATTCAACAGCAGCCCAGCGGAGGCCGGCGGCTTCGAGCATCTGTTTGCGATCGCGGATCGCTTCGCGCGGCCAGACATCGCCATAAGGAATCTGATGGAGCGAGGTGAAAACCGCAGTCGCCCCCGCCTGCCGGATGAACGCCAGAGGCACGGGATCTCCCGGGCCGAACCAGCGAAAACCTTCTTCTAGTAAGTTCAAATCCGATCCGAGCGCAGCCATGATCAGACTCCGGAAAACGCGACAAATCCGCCGTCCACCGCCAGCACCGTGCCCGTCACGAACTGCGATGCATCGGCGAGCAGATAGTGCAACGCACCGTGCAGTTCATCCGCTTGACCGAATCGACCGAACGGCGTGTTGCTGATGATCGTGTTTCCACGATCGGTTAGCGATCCATCCTCGTTCGTGAGCAAGCGGCGGTTCTGCTCGCCAAGGAAAAACCCGGGCATCACCGAGTTAACGCGCACTTTGCCGCCGGTGCGTTTCGCCATGTCCACGGCCAGCCAACGGGTAAAATTGTCCACGCCGGCCTTCGCCGCCGAGTAACCGACCACGCGCGTCACCGCCTGCGGGGATGAGACCGACGAGTAATTGATGATGGATCCGCGACCGCCTTCAATCATCGCCGGAGTGAATACGAGCGATGGCAGGACGGTGCCGTGCAAATTCAAATCCACGACCTGTTGGAACGATTCGAAATCGAGGTCGGAAAAACTCTTGTCCGGCGGGATCGTCGCGCCCGGCATGTTGCCGCCCGCACCGTTTACCAAGGCATCGATGCGGCCCCATGTTGCAAGAACGGTGTCGCGGGCCTGCTCCAAGGCGGGGCGGTCCAGCACGTCGGCGACAAGGCCGATGCATTGGGCGTCCGGCGTGATGGCACAGCACTTGGCCAGTGCGGCGTCGAGCTTCTCCTGGCTGCGGCCGAGGAAAACAATGCGCGCACCCTGGGATGCCAGATAATTAGCCGCAGATCCTGCTAGAGCACCGGTGGCACCGGTGATGACGAAGACGCGGTCGGTGATATCAAATAAGTTTTTCATGCGGATCACTTCTTCATGTTATCGATGCCGTAGGGTGCCCGATGTGCGCGGGAACGCATCGAATTGGCGGTATCGTCTCCGATGAACTCCTCCTTTTGCGGGTCCCAAGTCAACTTGCGTCCAAGCTTCATCGAAATCCAACCGATCATGCACGCGCTGGTCGAGCGATGCGCGACTTCGGCCGAGGTGACGGCGGGCTTACGCGTCTGGATGCTGGTGATCCAATCGAGATGATGGTCGCCTTTTGGACTTTCGTGCAGGTGCACTTCACCGGCACCCAGCGGGGTGCTGAGGATTTCCGGTTTGCTGGCTTGCAGGGATTTCGCGGCTTTTCCCTTGGGAATCGGATCGGATGCCGTAATTCGCTCGGCCCCGCGGGTGACGAAAATCCAACCATCGCTGCCTTCAAAACGTATGCCGTTAGGAAATTTATGATCGATGATGACAGTCGCGTCGTTCGCGTATTTCATTTCGATGTGATACGGACCGTGCACATTCCAAAGTCCGGTTTTCGGAAACTCGGCATTGCCCTCGATCGAGATCGGTCCCGTATGTTCAGTATCCATGCCCCAATGGGCGATGTCTACGTGATGGGAACCCCAACCGGTTATCATACCGAGACAGTAATCCTCAATGCGCAACCAACCGGGACGCTCGCCATAACTGCTGGTCCCATTCGCTCCCTGCGGATGGACACGGTCTTTGGTATAAGGCACCATCGGAGTGCTTCCGAGCCACATCTCATAGTTGAAATTCGGAGGCACGGGAATTTCCTGCGTGCTGCCGCCGGAGGGATCGCTGGGCAAACCGATCCTGACAGTGTGGAGTTTGCCAATGCGTCCGTTGCGGACCATTTCACATGCGATGCGAAACTGTGCGCCGGAGCGTTGCTGGCTGCCGATCTGGAACATGCGATTCTGTTTGCGCACCACATCACTGACGGCGCGACCTTCCTTGATCGTCATGGTGAGCGGCTTCTGAACATAAATGTCTTTACCTAACAAAGCCGCTGCGATAACCGGTTCCGCATGCCAGTGATCGGGTGTGCTGATCGAAACCGCATCGATATCCGGATGTTGAAGGGCTTCACGGTAGTCGCCGTAAGTGGCGGCCGTCAGGCTGATATCGCGTTTCTTGTAATGGCCTTCCACCATGGTTTTGGCATCGGCAACCCGCAGCGAATCGAGATCGCAGACGGCGACGAGGCGAGCGGCGTCTTGGCGCAGGATGCCGGGCATGTCCATATCCCGGCCGATACGACCACAGCCGATCTGCAGAATGTTGATTTTTTTGCTCGGAGCATCCGCGCCGAGCACACTTGCCGGGATGATGGTCGGGAAGCCGATGGCCACTCCGGCCAAACCGCTGGCTTTGAGAAACTCGCGGCGGGTGGAATTTTTAGAATCTATCATAATTTTAATTGGTTGGCTGAAAAACACTTATCTAAAAAAATGGCGCTCCTGAACTTTTAGTGGGTAAGTGCACGTCGGTTTTCAATGGTTAAACCACCAGCGATCCAATACGCCATCGCTTGGAAATTTCTAAAGGTGCGATAACCTCTAGCCC
>CAYRLT010000258.1:0-1818 GCA_964425095.1 uncultured Luteolibacter sp. | reverse complement strand
GCCCTGAGAGACACGTGGCGGCGTCAATTTTGGCTCAAGCTGACGCCGAAGCTCGTAGTCGACTGGGAGCAGGACGCCAAAACCGGAGCCGTGGCGGAACTCGAACTCGGCTGGATCGTCAACCGCCGCTGGAGTACATGGCTGATGCTGGGGACATGTCTGTGGGGTGAGGGTGTGCCCGGCACCTACGACAAGCGGGTGGAACTCGGGGTGTCATTTCTTTTCTGACAGGGCGGGCGGTTCTTTTTCAGCCCTGACCGCTTCGCTCATCCTCTTTGAGATCGTGCATCTCTTTCCGGGTTCGCATAGGACCAAGGTCCAGTGCGGGTTGGACCAAAGTCCAATTCACCTCGGGAGTAAAAAGATGTAATGATTTCAAGAAGGGAAGGTCACGGCAAAACGAGCTATGCAGATTATATCGAAATGACCGAGAAAATCATGGATGAGCGGGAAAAGAGCGAGAAGGCACTGGAGGAGCGCCTGCGCTTCGAAAGCCGTTTGGCGGATATTTCTGCGCGATTTGTCCGTGTGCCGGCGGTCCGGCTCGACGGGGAGATCGAGAACGTACTGAAGGGAGTCCTCGAGTTCTTCCAGGTGGACCGCTGCGGCCTGATTCGAGCGTCGAAGGACAGGACGGCTTGGCAACTGACCCACGTTGCCTATGCGGACGCTCAGGTTCCACGTGTGCCGGTGGGAGTCGACTTGCCCCGCACGGGCAACCCATGGGCATATGAGATGCTCTTCGAAAAAGGGCGGACACTGGCTCTTTCGAGTATGGACGACTTGCCTCCTGAGGCGCACGTGGACAGAAAAGCCTGGCTAGAACGGGGAACCCGATCGACCCTGTTGATCCCGATACAGAGCGGCGAAATCGTACAGTATGTGATTTCGATCAACGCGATGAAGAGCGAGCGAGTCTGGCCGGAGGAATTCATTCCCCGGCTGCGCCTGCTGGGAGAGATCTTTGTCAATGCCCTGGAGCGCAGGCAGAACAGAATGGAAGTGGAGGAACAGCTCCGATTCGAGATGACCCTGACCGAGATCTCGGGGCGTTTCGTCAACCTGCCTGCCGACCGGGTAGACAGTGAAATCCTGGATGCCGAGCGCCGCATCTGCGAGTGTCTCGGGATCGATGTGGCGGGTCTCTGGCAGTGGTCGGACGAGGTCCCGGGTCCCCTGTTGCTTACCCACCTTTACGGGACCCTTGACGCACCCCTTCCCGATCGGATGGAGGCATCCGAGTACTTCCCCTGGTATCAACAACAAATGCTGGCCGGGCGCGTCGTTGCATTTTCAGCGCTGGACGAGCTGCCGGCGGAAGCCAGCCGAGACGCGAACGTGTACCGCCATTTCGGGATCAAGTCCAATCTGACCGTCCCGCTGGCGGTGGGGGGCAAGCCCCCCATTGGCGCCCTGGGCTTCAATACCACGCGGGCGGAGCGAAACTGGCCCGGCGCGCTGGTGAAGAGGCTGCAGTTGATCGCCCAGATCTTCATGAACGCGCTCGCCAGGAGACGCGCTGACGAGCAACTCAGGAAGCAACTGGAGGAGATCGAGAAACTCCGACAACGGCTTGAAAAGGAAAACATCGTCCTGCGCGAGGAACTTGGGCAGGAGAGGGGTTTCGGAAAAATCATCGGAAACAGCGAAGCCCTCAACTATGTCCTCTTCCGGGTGGGCCAAGTGGCCCCCACGGACGCCACCGTCCTCATCCTCGGCGAGACCGGTACGGGCAAGGGGATGGTGGCCGACGCCATCCACGGCGCGAGCGCCCGAAAGGACCGGCCGATGATCACGGTGAACTGCGCCGCCCTGCCG
>CAYRLT010000257.1:0-4123 GCA_964425095.1 uncultured Luteolibacter sp. | reverse complement strand
CTTGGGCAGGATCCCGAACCACTTGTCCGCCTGCTCCTCGGTGGTCAGTTCCCGGTAGTTCTTGAAGATGATCGAGGGCGAGTTACCCGCTTCCAGAGCCACTTGGTCGGCACTCTTCACCATGGCGATCCGGTAGGAGATGAATGAATGCCTGAGCACGTTCCTGGGCCATTCGATTTTGAGAGCGGCTGCGTGCGCGGCGACAGCGCGGTGATGAGCCTTCACGGAAGGAACTACCATCCCCTTTCGCTCTAGCGGTTCCAACCATGCGGCGAGGTTGTCGGTGACCGGAATCACCCGCCGTGAACCCGTCTTTGCCTGACCTGCACGGAGTTCGATAATCCGGCGTTCCAGATCCACCGCAGACCAGTCAAGGCGGTCGAGCTCGGCCATTCGGATTCCAGAAAATGCCCCGATGGCAAGAATCGGGATCAAATCGGGCGGAGCGTTATGGAGCAGCTTCGCCATCGTCTCCGGATCGAAGATCGTCATGTCGTCAGTGACCACCTTGGTGATCTTGAGGTTTTCGGCCGCCGTGTTCCGTTCCTCGGGTAGATAGTTCCGGCTGCGGGCGAACGTGAAGAAAATCTTGATGCATCGCAGCATGGAATTGCGGGTGCAAAGAGCCACGTTGAGCGATCGGAGCCACGTGTCGATCTGATGGGCGTCCACATTCACCAGATCGCCGGGGAATTTTGTAGCGAAGCGGGTAAGGGTGGTTTTCAGCAGTCGCAGATACGCCTGGCTCGCACCATCCTGTTCCCGCTGGCGAAGCATTTCGTTCACCACGGCGGAAGTGGAGGCATGGCGGATCACCTTCTTGAAGTGCCTGCCGTATTCCTCGGCCATTGCCGCCAATGACTCCGTTCCGGCTAGCTCACGTGCCCGCATGTAATCTTCCACCGCTGCGACCAAAGGCACGCCCGACTTATCCAGCATCGCCTGTGCCACCTTGAAACTGTCGCGTTCGTGTGGCTTGAGGTCAGTCACGTGCTGCATGCCGCTCTGAATCCGCTGCGCCACAAACAATGCCTCCTTCTTGGCGGCGACGAGCTCCGTGAATGCTTGGCGCATCCGTTTGCCGTCCCGGTGATAAGAGAGCATGAAACGGACTCGGCCTTTCGATTCCGTGCGGTAGATCGGCACCACGGCGGACCCGAACTTCACCTTGCAAAATGGCCCCTTCTTTTTGGAGCCCTTGCCCGTGCGCGATGAGGATGCCCCCTCGCAGTTTGTCACCATTTTGTCACCAGCCTCGTTCATGACGATGGGGTTGGAGTCAACCTAGCACCCAAACGAACACGTAAACCTTTGGTTATTAGTTGGTTGAGAATTACGTCACTTCTGAAAAGAAGTGGTTGCGGGAGTAGGATTTGAACCTACGACCTTCAGGTTATGAGCCTGACGAGCTACCTGGCTGCTCCATCCCGCGATTTTAACCATGCGCCTTTCGGCGCGGGGCGGGATAGTTACTTGCACTTCGGATCACAGGCAAGAGAAATTTTGCCTTTCGCCGAAGTTCGTGGTTGTTTCGCGCTGCGATGAGCTCCCATCTACGATCTGCCGTCCTCCCAGCTGCCGTTTGGCGGTTGATGGCGGAGGCGCACCGGGCACGGGCGGAGCGCCATACGCATCCGGCGCGGAGTCGCCGGGACCGTGGACAACCCCACCCGATCGCGGATTTTCTGTTCGAATATTATCCATTCTCATTTGCCTCTCTGGAAAAATGGCATCCGGGTATCGGTGTCGCTTTGGAATGGAAGGATGACCGTCCGTCGCCGGATTTTGAACGTTGGTATTCGCTTGAAGACGGCATGCTGGAAGTGGATCCCGCGCGCCTCTCGGATAAGAAGAAGCTGCGATTCGGCTATATCGCCGAACTCCTGGAAGCCACTCGCGACCGAGCGCCGAATTTTGCCTGTCATGGACTCCACGAATGGGCGATGGTCTATCAAGGAAGGGACCTGCGCCACGAAAAGACCCTAAAACTCCGCCTACCGCAGGCGGAAATCGATGCGCTCGTCGAAACCCGCGCGATTTGTTGCTCGCACCACGACGCGTTCCGGTTTTTCGCGCCGGAAGCCCGCCCCATGAACCGCTTGCAGCCGACTCTTGAAACGAGAGTTCTGCTAGAGCAAACGGGTTGCCTGCATGCGAACATGGACCTCTACAAATGGGCGGCAAAAACCATGCCATGGACAGGCTCGGACTTGTTATTGGATTGCTTCGAGCTGGCAATCGAGCTCCGCGACCTCGATATGCGCGCCAGCCCTTACGACCTAACACCATGGCAACGCGAGCCGGTGTGCATCGAAACTTCTGAAGGTCGGCGAATCTATGAAAACGAACAACGAAGGCTCGCGGCAGTCGCCCATCCCTTGCGTGAGCGCTTGATCGAAGTGCTCCGGCGGATCAAACCCCTTGCCAGCCCAGCTTCTGCCGAAGTGTCTCATAAAACGACCGATCACCCAGCCGCAGCAGGTTGAAAGATCGATCCGATTTCCTGACCTCGATGCGATCGCCGGGACCGATGTGCATGTTGTCCCTGCCATCCACTGTGAAAATCATCGGCCCGGTTTCACGATCATCCGATGAGAGTTCAACCACGCATGAATCGGATAGAGCCAAGGCCCGTTGACTCAAACTGTGCGGGCAAATCGGCGTGATCAGGAAAACCGCAGCGCAAGGTGCGATCAGCGGTCCACCCGCAGATAATGAATACGCGGTGGAACCGGTAGGCGTCGCAACGATCAAACCATCGGCCCGGTAGCGGTTGAGCAATTCGCCATTCACCCGAGCGATGAGCGAGACCATGCGTCCGGTATCTCCGCGGGCGAGCGTGACTTCATTGAGCGCCGTGAATGAGAGCGGATCCTTGCCGGGCCGCAGCACGACCGCTTCTAACAATGTCCGCGCGCTGATCTTGAAGCGCCCCTCAGCCAAGGCCTCCGCGAACTCACCGACCTCGGAATCCGTGCAACTGGTGAGAAACCCCAAGGTGCCGATGTTGATTCCCGCCACGGGTTTCTCAAAGTCCCCAAGGCGTGAAACGGCATGCAGCATGGTTCCATCGCCACCGATCACCGCCGCGACATCGACATTTTGCGCAAACGAACTGGTCGGAATTCCACCGCCCTCGCCCATAAGCGCAGCGGTTTCCTCGTCCAACAACACCCTTATCCCCTTCCCTTCAAGGACCGCCCGGAGTGTCTGGACCGTAGGAACCGAACCGGGCTTGTGTGGATTTGCGAAGATGCCGACGTTCACGATGCCGCATCCTAATCCAAGAAATACCGCACTGGCAAGCTGCTGTCCTAAAATGAACCGAAGGCAGGGACCGACTCTAAGAAAACCGCCCAAGGATCGGCGCGAGATCGGCCGCACTCTTCTCCGGCCACATTTCACGCGGCGTGAAAATAGCCGCATCCAGCGCGCGATGCGCAAGGCTTTCCGGAGTTTCCGGAATCAGCGGGATCACGCTCCGAATGATCTTTTTCGCCAGCGCGCTATTAGCATGGAGATTCTCGACCACCGCCTGCACATCCACCGCCGTTTCATCCTCTTTCCAGCAATCGTAGTCGGTTACCAGCGCGAGCACGGCGGAGGAAATTTCCGCCTCACGGCACAACCGGGTTTCCGGAGCATTCGTCATGCCGATGAGATCCGCGCCCATCATCCGGTGCATCGCCGCTTCCGCCCGTGTGGAAAACGCGGGTCCGTTCATGCAAAAATACGTGCCGCCATCATGCAGCCTCGGGGCCAGCGGGCCGGCCGCCGCCAGCAAGCATTGCCGCAGATCCCCGCAATACGGATCCGCGAAACCCACATGCGCCGCGATTCCATTTCCAAAAAACGTGTGCTTCGCGCCAGTCCCGGTACGATCGATCAATTGGTCCGGCACCACAATGTCCCGCGGCGCGAATTCCTCCCGCAAACTGCCTACCGCCGTCACCGAAATCACCCAGCGCACGCCCAATGACCGCAGCGCCCAGATGTTTGCCTTGTGATTGATCTCATGCGGCAGCAGCCGGTGCCCCACCCCATGTCGCGGCAGGTAACAAACCCGCCGCCCTTCAATCCAACCGACAATCACCCGATCCGATGGATCCCCAAACGGCGTTCG
>CAYRLT010000256.1:0-6892 GCA_964425095.1 uncultured Luteolibacter sp. | reverse complement strand
GGGCTAGAGGTTATCGCACCTTTAGAAATTTCCAAGCGATGGCGTATTGGATCGCTGGTGGTTTAACCATTGAAAACCGACGTGCACTTACCCACTAAAAGTTCAGGAGCGCCTTAAAAATACAAAATCATGAATTTCTCTAAAGCCATCCTCATCCTGCTCTTGTTCGCTGTGGCCGGAGTGCGGGCGGAGCCATCCGCCGGGCTTGATGGAGCCACCGGTCATCTTTTCAAGATGGACCTGAAGAACCGCAGTTTCGAGTTGCTCAAGGAAACCGAATACGCTCCGAAATCAGACATCGGAAAATCGCGCTTCACCGTCCACTGGACAGATACGACCACAATTCTCAAGATCGGAGAAAGGAAAAGTTTCGCAGGTATTCAAAGTCCGGTGATCGTCACTTTTCAGGGAGTTGATGCAGCAAACTCGGCGGCGATGAAAGAGCGTAAGCCCTTCGAAGCCCGTGTCGCAACCGTCTTTCCCGGTGCCAAGATTGCGGGCGGCCCCGCTCCGGATCACAAACAGGTGACCGCTTGGTTCACCCCGAGGCCGGGGACGAACCGCGCGGCGGCACCATTGAGTTGGACGGGAAACCGGTGAAAATATCACTGAGAAAAAGCCAATCGCAGATTTTTATTCATGAGTCGATCCGTCCTGAAAATTTAGCTAACGGATTCTGGCAGGTGAAGATCAAAGGCGAAGAAACGGATGGCCGCTTTGTGATCGGAAGCATGGATGTGACGGCGCTGCCGGATCCCCATGCGACGGACGATCCGAAACTGCCGCGGGTGTTGGTGATCGGTGATTCGATCAGCATGAACTATCACGAGTCCGCCAAGGCGGCCTTGGCGGGTGTGGCCAACTATCACCGCAACGAGGGCAACTGTTTTTCAACGGCTCATGGTGTTCTCAATATGGAACTCTGGCTCGGTAACTACCATGAGAAGGGCCTGCAATGGGATGTTATCCAATTCAATCATGGCCTCCACGACCTCAAACAAGTCTACGATGCGGCCAGCGAAAGCTTCGGCGAATACGCGGTTCCGATTGAGGAATACAAAGCGAATCTCGAAAAGGAAATCGCCATCATGAAGCGGACCGGTGCGCGGTTGATCTGGTGCTCTACGACCCCGGTTCCCAATAGCAACAAGGGAACCTACGCCCGCCGCAAAGGTGCATCCGCCGTATTTAACCAAGCGGCCATGGAGGTGATGCGCAAACATCCGGATATCATCATCAATGATCTCTGTCAGGTCGTTGATGACTCGCCTGTTTTCGACAACTGGCGCAAGGGTGTGGATGTTCACTTCTATCAGGAAGTGGAACAAAAACTACTTGGCGCATCTGTCTCCGCAGCGGTCCACAAGGCAATGGAAAAACACGGTAAAAACGCGCTACAACCAACTCGGCGGGTCAATGAAACTTCTAATCAGTGAAATTGGAGGCCACGAAGGCAGAATCCACTTGTGCAAACTGGAAACTCACTGAAAAACTTTTCATTTTGATTCGATATTTGCCCACTATGACCAACACTAGGTCTCAGCTCTCATGCTGATGTTTCGTGGATCTGGAAATGCCTGCGCCGGTGAATCACTCCACGCCTTGGCGTTGTCGATATTCCCTGGGTGAGAAGCCGGTGACTTTGCGGAATTGGCGGGTGAAATAGTTGCTGTCGTTGAATCCGACATCGAAGGCGATTTCTGTGATGCGTTTGTCGCCGTGGCGGAGCATTCCGCAGGCGCGGTGAACGCGCTGGTTGATGAGCCACGCGAGCGGGGAGGTGCCAGTGGCCCTTTGAAAAACGCGCAAAAAACTGCGGCGTGACATGTGGGCGATGCTGGCCAATTTCTCCAGATCCACTTCGTTCTGGATGTTCTGCTCCAAGTGGGAAAGCGCCTCGCCGATCTGTAAGAGCGCCCGATTATCCGGCGACGGGCTGCGACCATAACACCGCGCCAGTTGACCGATGATCTGCATGAATCCGGCGGTGGCCATGAAGCCAAAACCCGGTTCGCGAATATTCAGCTCCGCTTCCAAGCGGTCGACCATCTCGATGATCTGGGCCAGTTCCTTGCCTTTCAGTCGCAGGCGGCCACGGGTGGGTTGGCGCGGACGCCGCGCCGGCTCTAAGGTGAAAAGGGCGTGGTAGCCGGCGACTGATGGCAGGTCGAGCAAGCGCATTTTTAACTGGTTGGGCTGATAGAGGAGGTTGACAAGGCGTAGTTCTTTGAGATCTCGGTATTCGTGCTCATGAGGACCGGCGATGACAAAAACATCGCCTGCGGTGAGTTCCCATGAGTCTTGGCCCGTCACATGCAAGCCGGTGCCGCCGGTGACGATGACCAACTCGACGAACTCGTGGGCGTGCGCCTCGAAGGCCTCTTGCGGTTCTCGCCGCTCGATGCTGATCGGGAAGCCGTCGGGATGAAACCATTCGTCGATTCGCAAAACTCGTTTCACTGGCGAGATTGTGCTGGTTTTTGGCGAGACAGTAGAGGTTTTTTTCGGGATTTTGCATTCAGACTCGCGTTTACCCATTCAGAAACCCCATGAATCATGGCAAAACCATCCAAACTCACCGCTCAGTCGTATTCATCCGCTAAAGAACGCTACGCAGAAATAGGCGTCGATACCGAAGCCGCAATGGCAGCGCTCGCCCGCATCCCGATTTCCCTGCATTGCTGGCAAGGTGATGATGTCGGCGGATTTGAAAACACCGGCGAAGGCCTGAGCGGTGGCATCGCGGTGACTGGAAACTACCCCGGCAAGGCGCGCACTCCGGATGAACTCCGCGCGGATCTCGACAAGGCGCTCTCGCTCATTCCCGGCAAACACCGCTTGAATCTGCACGCGTTCTACGGCGAGTTCGGCGGCAAAAAGGTCGATCGCAATGAAATCCGTCCGAAACATTTCCAAGGCTGGATCGATTGGGCGAAGTCGAACAGCATGGGCATGGATTTCAACCCGACCTGCTTTTCCCACCCGAATGCGGCCGATGGTTTTACTCTTTCGCACCCGAAAAAGGCGATCCGCAATTTCTGGATCGAGCATTGCATCGCCTCTCGCGAAATCGGCGCGGCCATGGGCAAGGCGCTCGGTTCGCCGACTGTCACCAATGTTTGGATTCCGGATGGCTTCAAGGACACACCGGTCGATCGCCTTTCCCCGCGTCAACGCCTTGCTGACTCTCTCGACAAGGTGTTCGAGAAAAAACTCAATCCGAAGCACCACCTCGACGCTGTGGAGTGCAAACTTTTTGGGATCGGCAGCGAGAGTTACGTCGTTGGTTCGCATGAATTCTACATGGGCTACGCCATCAAAAACAAGAAGGTACTCTGCCTGGATGCCGGCCATTTCCATCCCACCGAAGGCATTGCCGACAAACTCAGCTCGGCGCTGATGTTTGTTCCGGAAATTCTGCTGCACGTCAGCCGCGGCGTCCGTTGGGACAGCGACCACGTCGTCACTCTTGACGACGCGTTGCAGTCGATCGCCGCCGAACTGGTTCGCAATAAGCTGCTTTCCCGCACGCATATCGGCCTCGATTTCTTCGATGCCAGTATCAACCGCATTGCAGCTTGGACGATCGGCACGCGTAACACGCTCAAGGCGTTGCTGATCGCACTGTTGGAGCCACCAGCGCTGCGTGAAGCCGAGAAATCCGGCGACTACACCTCACGCCTGGCGCTCATGGAAGACGCGAAAGGCTTGCCATGGGGCGCTGTTTGGGATGCTTATTGCGAGTCGCAAAACGTTCCGGTTGGAACGGATTGGCTGGCCGAAGTGAAGCAGTATGAAAGCTTGGTGCTGAGCAAGCGTGCCTGATAAATCCATTGTTCTCTTGAAATCCACCTAACAAATCCATTTATGAATCCTATTCTCGGTGTCCTTTTCCATTGGCTCGGCGGCCTCGCCTCCGGTTCGTTCTATGTTCCATTTCGTGGTGTGAAGCGCTGGTCGTGGGAAACCGCATGGCTCGTTGCCGGCGTGTTTTCCTGGCTTGTTGCTCCCTGGTTCTTTGCGCTCCTGAACACCACTGATACAATCACGGTTCTCAAGGAAACTCCCGGCAGCGTATGGTTTTATGCATACCTATTCGGTGCGCTGTGGGGTTTCGGTGGTCTGACATTCGGTCTCACCATGCGCTACCTCGGTATGTCCCTTGGCATGGCCGTGGCTCTCGGATATTGCACGGTGTTCGGCACGCTGATCCCACCTATTTTCAAAGGGGAATTCTTCTCCAAGCTGATTGAACCTGAAAACGGCCGCTGGGTGCTGGCAGGTCTCGCGGTTTGCGTCATCGGCATCGTCGTCACCGCACTTGCCGGCCGCGCGAAGGAAGGCGAAATGAGCGAGGAACAAAAACGCGACACCGTTAAAGAGTTCGATTTCAAAAAAGGCATCCTCGTTGCGACGTTCTCCGGCATCATGAGCGCCTGTTTCGCCTTCGGACTTAGCGCCGGAGATAAAATCCGCGAAATCACCTACAAAGTGGACATCGTCAACAGCGCTGCTGCCGAAGGTAAATCCGTCATCCGCACCGACGAACCGACTGCCCAGGAAGTGGATGCTCTGCTAGCATCCATCAAATCGGCCAATCTGTTCACCGAAAAAGAAAAGCCCTCACTTGGCGGCCTGATAGGCATCCTGGAGGAACCCCTCACGCTCAGCATGAAGCTTGCCGAAGCGGCAGGAGATCCGAAGGCAAAACCCGAGGTGAAGACCAAACTCGAGGCAAAAATCAACGAAGCCAATCCAAAAGCTGCCACCGCCCTCACCGTCATTCAATCGGCTTCCACTCCGCTCGCCAAAAGGCTCACCGATTATGCCGGCGCGATCCAAGGTCTGGCTCAGTTCAAAAAAATCGATGAACTCGCCACATTCTCGGAAAAGGAAACAGCCATCAACGTGACCATGTCGGGTGCCGACTTTGATGCAATCCACGCCAAACACCACCTGTGGACCGGCCTTCCGGTATTGATTGTCGTTCTGCTAGGCGGTTTCACGACCAACTTCGTCTGGTGCTTGCTGCTCAACATCCGCAATCGCACGGGCTATGAATACTTCGCCGCACAACAGCGCCACCCTGCGCACGGCAAGGACCAGTCGGTGATCGAAAATCCCACCGATGCTCCAGCCATGGAGATGGCGGAACAAGCGAAGCTTGGCAGTAATGGAAATGGACTCCGCATCCCGCGCATCTCGAACTATCTGTTCGCCGCTCTTGCCGGTGTGACTTGGTATTTTCAATTCTTCTTTTACTCGATGGGAGAAACACAAATGGGCGAATACAAGTTCAGCTCATGGACGTTGCACATGGCTTCCATCATCATTT
The DNA here is from genome assembly GCA_964425095.1 of uncultured Luteolibacter sp. Classification (GTDB taxonomy): domain Bacteria; phylum Verrucomicrobiota; class Verrucomicrobiia; order Verrucomicrobiales; family Akkermansiaceae; genus Luteolibacter. The sequence continues at coordinate 1,557 of CAYRLT010000256.1, read as the reverse complement.
TCAGTTCGATCTGGGGACTCGCATTGCGCGAGTGGAAGGGCGCCAGTGCCAAGTCCAAAGGCCTTCTTTTTGCCGGTTTGGCCATCTTGGTGTTATCCACCATGATCATTGGCTACGGAAACATGATTGGGGCCGCCTCGGGCGGACATTGATCCCGGCGTGATGCGTCACGGCGGCTTGGTTTTTCGCCAAGTCGCTGTGGATTATGACTGGGGGAGAGCATGCCGGGCATTCCCGTCTTGTTTTTCCATCTAAAGCGGGTTTCGGTTTCTCCATGCGGCGTTTCCACCATAGCGGGTTTGAGGATGCGGGTGCGCTGGTGGCTCTTAAAAACCACCAGCGGATTTCCGTCTGCATTCCCACGCTCAACGAGGCGGAAACCATCGGGACAATTGTGGAAACGATCCGCGAGCACTTGATGGAGCGGGTGCCATTGGTGGATGAAATCCTTGTGATCGATTCCGACTCCAGTGACCAGACCCGTGCGATTGCCACCCGCGCCGGAGCCCGGGTTTTCCGCTCATCGGAAATTGCCCCCGAGTTGGGAACGCATCCAGGTAAGGGCGAAAACCTGTGGAAGGCCTTGCATGTGGCAGCGGGCGATCTCATCTGCTACATCGATGGCGATATCGCGAATTTCCATCCGTGGTTTGTCACCGGTCTGGTCGGGCCGCTTCTAACAAATTCTGAAATCGACTATGTAAAAGCCTATTACGAGCGGCCGCTGGCTCAGGGCGATGAACTTCATTCAACGGGGGGGGGGCGGGTTTCCGAGATTCTTGTCCGCCCATTGATCTCCATGTTCTATCCGGAACTCACGCCGATCCTCCAGCCACTTTCCGGCGAATACGCCGCACGCCGCAGTTTGTTGGAAACGCTTGAGTTTCCTACGGGTTACGGCGTCGAAATCGCCCATCTCATCGATCTCTCGCGCGACGGAAAACTCCAGCGTATTGCCCAGACCGACCTCGTCCGGCGCATCCACCGCAACCGCGACGATGGCGAACTCGGTGACACCGCCTTCGCCATCCTGCGGGTGATGATGCGCCGTCTCGAACGCGATGGGAAACTCAAGCTCAGCACCCCGCCGACAGATCTTCACCAGCGCTGGCTGATCGATGAGGAAGCTGTCAGGAAGATTTCAAAACACATTCCAGAGCCCGAGCGCCCGGCGCTGCGGGTTTAGTCATTCACTCTAGGCCAAGCTCGCTAAAAGTGGATACCTGCTTGAAAGGAATGTCCTCATTCTCAACATTGATTCAAGCACCGAAACACCGAACTATGCGCCCCATCCTGCTATCAATGCTTCTCGCCTCCGCCGCGGCTGCTGAACCCATCCAGCTTTCCGGCATCTATCCGTCGCTCGCGATGTTCAACGACGAAGGTGAGTGTGGAACCGGCGCCGTGGTGCCATGGGCGGACCGCCCAATACTGGCCACTTAAGCGCATTTGCGGATTAATTCGATGATTTTCGGTTGCTCCCGGACTTTTGGCGGTTTGCCGCCATTTCGGATTTTAAACTTCGCCCTTGCCCGTCCTTTGATTTGACGGGGCTTG